>JAYWGJ010000332.1:0-1829 GCA_043778315.1 Saprospiraceae bacterium
GTCGCAGTTCAGCGATATTTTTTTCTTAGGCGTAGGCGCGGCTCTGGTCGTTTCAGATTTTGCTTTTTTGCTAATGGTGTTTTTGGAGCTTGTTTTTGGCGCAACCTCGATGCCACCGACCGCCGCGTCTTGCTTGTTCAGGGCGGGCGAAGCCGCATCTTTTATCCGCTTCATGTATTCGTCGTCGGGCGTAGCAAACGCGCTCGGATTAGTAGGCGGCGTGTCGCCGATAACGGGCGCTGTAGGTATATTTATATTCGTGGGTGGTGTCTCCGAAGTGGCAGCTTTTACAACTATTGCAGCAGTTAGCGCGGCAGGCGCAACCGTATCTTTTTTAATGAGTTCGCTTTTTTCGCGCTCAGGCGCGGTAACACGATTATTGGTACTTACAGTAGGCAACGGCGCGTCTATCGCGGTTTGCGTCACCGCAACTTTTGCGGGTATTATCGCCGTTGCTTTTAGGGTATCTTTTTTTACTGCTTCTGCAACTTTGGCAGCCACAATTTTCGTCTCTATATTGGTCAGAACCGCCGAAACTGCTTTTACGGTATCTTTTTTTTCTGCCGCAGGCTTAGTTTCCGTCACTACCGCCGCGCTCGGAGTATCGGGGTGCCATGAGCCGTCGGGCATCAAAATAATGTACTGACCCTTATCGTTTATCACGCGAGTTTGCGCGTGGAGCGTAGTAGTAAAAGTGGCGGTAAAAGTAGCAATAAAGGCTAATTGTAGGATAAATAAAAATAAAATTCGCATAAATTTTTGTTTTGAATATATATTTTGTGATAAATATAAGCATATAGTACCACAAAGGTACAAATAAACTACCATTATAGATGTAAGCAAGCCACTTTTTGGGTGTGTGGCGATAGTTAAATTATTGTTATTGCAATTTTGACAAAGAATAGGAACGATTTTTGCTACTTTATTTTCTTGCGTCAAAATAAAAATACACTTTTCTACTTGCAAACTTAGTGCCACGCTTAGAAAAATTATCGCGAAACTATTTTTTTACAATTCTATGATAATCAAGTGCTATTATATTAGTAATTTTGTAAATATTCAGGATTGAAATGATTATGATATTACCAAAAACAAAAATACGCGCCTATAATGCTACCGATAAAACGGCAATTCTATATTTATTGCAACTCAATACACCAAAATATTTCGCACCCGATGAACAAAACGACCTGATTTATTATTTAGATAACGAGCTACAATTTTATTTTGTACTAGAAACGGACGCGCAAATAGTGGGTTGCGGCGGCTTTAACCTCGCCGCCGACCGAACCGTCGGCTACATCGCTTGGGACATTTTGCACCCCGAGTATCAAGGTCGAGGATTGGGCGGCAGCCTTTTAAAACATAGAATTACGCAACTCCAAACCATCGTAAGCGTCCAGAAAATAATAGTCAGAACTTCGCAACTCGCCTATATTTTCTACGAAAAACAAGGCTTTCAATTGCTTTTTATCGAAAAAGATTATTGGGCAAAAGGTTTTGATTTGTATGAAATGGAGTATCTTAATATTTAAAAAATTCTTTGCGTCTAAAAAAACTCTCCGTGCTTCTTTGCTTCTAAAAAATAAAAAAACACTCACTCTGTCTCTTTGTTTCTCTGCTTCTCCGCGTTTAAAAAAACCTCCGCGTATAGAAAAACCCTCTACATATAAAAACCACTTCATTCACTTTGCCTCCTAATATTTACAATCTAAACCCTAAGCCTATGCAATTTTCTACAAATATCCCTGCCGCCGACCACGAACCTATTAGGCAAGCCTATACTAATCTGCTTGGCGCAATGAAAATACCGTTGTCCGAAACCGATT
>JAYWGJ010000333.1:0-18396 GCA_043778315.1 Saprospiraceae bacterium
ACTATTAATAAAATTAATGATTGTCAATACAATTAAAACAAACCTTTGCGGTTTATTATTTTTTCTTGCCTGTGGTTTTACCCGCTTTACGACGCAAGATTTCGCCTTTGAAGCGAATACCTTTTCCTTTGTACGGCTCGGGTTTACGGAACGCACGGATTTTGGCAGCTATCTGACCGATTAATTGCTTATCGGCACTGGTCAATACCACCGTTGGCGGCTGACCTTTTTCTGCTTTGGTTTCTACCTTCACTTCTTCGGGTAGGATAAATACAATAGGGTGAGAATAACCGACGGTCAAGGTAAGCACACTGCCTTTGGCATCTGCACGATAACCTACACCGATTAACTCCTGGGTAATAGTGAAACCTTCTGTAACGCCTATAACCATGTTATTGATTAGCGAACGGTACAATCCGTGCATAGCACGGTGACGTTTCTGGTTGGTGGGCCTTTCTACTGAAATGTTACCCTCCTCAATCTTTACAGCAATATCGGTATCGACTTGCTGAAACAACGTTCCCTTAGGACCTTTTACCGTGACCAAATTAGTAGCCGAAACATCTAATTTCACGCCTGCAGGGAGTTGTATAGGAGATTTACCTATCCGAGACATTTTTTAAATTTTAATTAATAAATAAATATAATCGCACTAGTAGCTTGTTGAATAACTTAAACAGGTATCCATTATTTTCTGTTGAGCGCGTATGCGCTACGATGACAGAAAGGACGGTATTTTTCGCTATTTACTTTGTAAAGTAAGCTACTATTACTACAAAATCAATTTGATTAGTAGATAATTAGTAAACGTAGCACAACAATTCGCCGCCTATTTTCAAGGTACGAGCTTCTTTGTCGGTCATGATACCTTTTGAGGTAGAAACCACACAGATGCCCAAGCCATTAATAATGCGTGGAATTTCTGCTACTGGAGCATAACGGCGTAAACCTGGACGGCTCAAACGCTCCATTTTACGAATAGCGGGTTGCTTCGTAATAGGGTCATACTTTAATGCTATCTGAATTTTGCCCTGCACACCTTCATCAACGAACGCATACGCCAGGATATAACCCTGCTTGTACAATATTTCGGTGATATTTTTCTTAATTTTAGAAGAAGGAATTTCGACCATACGGTGCGCTGCCATTTGAGCATTGCGGATGCGAGTCAGAAAATCTGCTATCGGATCGGTAACGTACATTGATAAGTATTTTAAATGATGAAATGTAATCTGCGAAGCATTGCTCACAGGTTTTACATATTTTTTACATAATTAGGAATGAAGAGAAAATAAGGTATTGAATATTGTTACGCAGGATTTTGTGCTAAAACAAGGCAGATTTGAGGAGCGATGCCGTGCATCGCAACGATAAATCTAACGCAGTTTTGGTGCAAAAGACAAGTAAGAATATAGTAACTTATTTTGGACGCGTTCCTTAGTTGATTACCAACTTGCTTTTCTTACACCAGGGATTTTACCATCTAATGCCATTTGACGGAACATGACACGGCAAACGCCGAACTCACGCATATATCCTTTTGGACGACCAGTCAGACCGCAACGGTTGTGCAAACGAACAGGTAGCGCGTTGAGCGGCAACCTGTCTAATGCCTCATAATCTCCTGCTGCTTTAAGCTCTTTATGCTTTGCTGCAAATTTTGCAACCAAACGCTCGCGTTTCAGCTCGCGCGCAATTATTGATTTCTTTGCCATAAAATTATTGTGGTTGATTTTTTTTGATAAATGGAACACCCAATTCTTTAAGCAGCGCGTAAGCCTCTGCATCAGTGTTGGCAGAAGTCACGAACGTTACGTCCATACCTGTAATTTTATTGATTTTGTCAATATTGATTTCAGGAAAGATGATTTGCTCGGTTACACCTAAGGTATAATTGCCACGACCGTCGAACGACTTATCATTTACACCGCGAAAATCGCGTACACGCGGCAACGCCACTGACACGAAACGGTCTAAAAATTCGTACATCTGGTTGTTGCGCAAAGTTACTCGCGCACCGATAGGCATACCTTCTCTCAACTTAAAGTTGGAGATAGATAAACGCGCAATAGTAGGTACTGCTTTTTGTCCCGTAATCGTTGTGATTTCGGAAATTGCGTTATCTACTAATTTTTTGTCTGAAGTCGCCGCACCTACACCTTGATTGATACAGATTTTTAAAAGGCGCGGAACTTGCATTACCGACTTGTATTGAAATTGCTCCATCAATTTGGTAGCCACTTCTTCGCGGTATTTCGTTTTTAAACGAGGAACGTAAGTCATAATTTACTTGATAGTTTCACCTGTTTTTTTAGAATAGCGGACGATTTTTCCGTCCTCCAATTTGCGACCCACGCGGGTTGCTTGACCATTCACCACTAATTTGAGGTTAGATAAATGAATAGGCATTTCTTTTTCCACAATTCTACCCGCAGACTCTGTGGTAGGCTTCATGTGGCGTTTCGCCACCTTTATACCCTGCACAATAGCCTTATTCTCAGTAGGAAACATTGTAGTTATTTCACCTTGTTTGCCTTTATCAGCACCCGTGATGACTACAACAGTGTCGCCTTTTTTGAGCTTAAGTTTCGGAGCGAAACGCTTTTGTTGATTAGTTGCCATTATTGATTATTAATAAAATTATAATAATTGTTTTGTTAAAAACACAATAAGTAGTGTAATATAAATTATAATACTTCGGGTGCTAACGAAACGATTTTCATATAGTCGCGGTCGCGGAGTTCACGCGCTACTGGACCAAAAATACGCGAGCCGCGTGGCTCGAGTGATGCGTTTAATAAAACGCAGGCGTTATCGTCGAAACGAATATACGACCCGTCTTTACGGCGAATTTCCTTACGAGTACGCACGATAATTGCTTTCGTAACTGTACCTTTTTTGATGCCACCTGGGGTTGCGTCTTTCACCGTAACCACAATAATATCACCAATAGAGGCATAGCGGCGGCGCGAGCCACCTAATACACGAATACAGAGTACCTCTTTGGCACCACTATTATCGGCTACGCGAAGTCTGGATTCAGTTTGTATCATGACTTTTAATTAAATAGATTTAATAAAATTTTAGTACACTTAAGTGTATGTTTTAAACTAAGGGTGATTATCGGGAACGAAAAAAAATAGTTAAAACATAGCGAAGCGAAGATTTAACCTATTTTTTGAGTGTAGATAAATAATCACACTTAATTTATTTCAGCTTATCGCTAATGAAGCGACGAACGAATTTATTTCGCGCGTTCCAAAATTTCCACCAAACGCCAGCGTTTGAGTTTGGAGAGCGGGCGCGTTTCCATGATACGCACTTTATCACCAATATTGCATTGGTTGGCTTCGTCGTGTGCCATGAATTTTTTATTGTGCTTTAGGAATTTTCCGTACATCGGGTGGCGCAGACGACGTTCAACCGAAATAACGATTGATTTATCCATCTTGTTACTAGTCACCAAACCAGTACGTTCCTTGCGAAGGTTGCGAATAACCATTTGATTTAATAATTTACGGTTAAATATTAGTTGCGGCGACGTGTGCGCATACGGTCACGTTTAGCCAAGTCAGCAGGAGTAGCGGTTGCCAATTCGCGCGCACGAAGCTCTGTATGAATACGAGCGATGTCTTTGCGCATCTTACCCAAAAGACTTGGGTCGGTCATTGGCGTTAAGGCATGGTCAAACTTATCGTTTACATACCCTGCTTCTGCTTGTTGTAAGGCTTCAGTTAGTTCGTCTAAACTGAGTTCTTTGAAATTTGCCATTGCTATTGATTGTTTACTATTGATGAATTTTGTTGCTATTTATTATAAAAATATATAAAAATAAGCTTATTTTAACGAGATACTTAATTGTAAATCAATACTATAAGCCTATTTTTAATAAAATTATTTTTATGCTTCAACATAATCTATACGTGTAACTACTTTGCACAAAACGGGTAGTTTCTGAGCTGCCAAGCGCAATGCTTCGTGTGCAACTTCCGAATTGATACCGTCCATTTCGAACATAATAGTACCTGCTTTTAAAGGAACAACGTAACCTTCTAACGGACCTTTACCTTTACCCATACGCGTTTGTAGTGGCTTTGCAGTAATTGGTTTGTCTGGGAAAATACGAATCCATACTTTTCCCTCCCGTTTCATGTAACGTGTCATTGCGATACGCGCCGACTCTATTTGGCGGCTTGTAATACGACCACTTTCTAAGGTTTTGAGACCGAAAGAGCCGAACGCAATAGTATGTCCCCGATGAGCCGTACCTTTATTCACGCCTTTCTGCTGGCGGCGGTACTTGGTTCTTTTTGGTTGTAACATGAGACTTATTTAATTGTAAATCAGACCTTTATACATTACAAGTCGACTGCTCAACCTGCATAGCCTTTAAAGCTGTGCAAAGGTACAAATTTTTTGTTAAAAATCGATGATTATTTTTTAATTATTTTTTGCGTGGACCGCCTTCCCGGTTGCCACCACCTTCTCGGCGACGGTCTCCACCGCCACCACCACCTTCGCGACGACGATCTCCACCTTCGCGGCGACCACCATCTCTACGGTCATTATTGCCTTGTCCTTCTGCGCCTTTGCTGTTGCTGCCCGAAACTGGCGATAAGTCTTGTTTGCCAAAAAGTTCACCGCGACAAATCCAAGTTTTGATACCTATTTTGCCGTAAACGGTTTGTGCTTCTTGCCATTTGTAGTCGATATCAGCGCGGAAAGTATGCAAAGGTGTACGACCTTGTTTGTACTCTTCCGAACGCGCCATATCTGCGCCGTTGAGGCGGCCACTGATACGGATTTTGATACCTTCTGCACCTGCGCGCATAGTAGCTTGAATAGCTGCTTTGATAGCACGACGGTAAGCGATACGACCCTCCAACTGTTTAGCGATAGTTTCGCCAACGATAGCTGCGTCTAATTCAGGTTTGCGAATCTCGAAGATATTGATTTGAACATCTTTTGCGGTATCTTCTTTGCGTTTCGGCTGCGTGAGTTTTTTCAACTCTTCGCGAAGCAAATCTACCTCTTTACCGCGTGGTCCGATAACCGTACCTGGGCGCGAAGTGTGGATAGTAACGGTTACACGGTTGAGTGTACGCTCTATTACTACACGCGAAATGCCTGCTTTTTGAAAACGTTTGTTGATATACTCGCGGATTCTAGCGTCCTCTACTACCTTAGCAGCGAAGTCTTTTCCACCGAACCAACTTGAGTCCCAACCGCGAATTATACCTAAGCGATTGCCTATTGGATTGGTTTTTTGTCCCATTCTATAATTAATTTTATGGTTGAGATAAGTTATTCAGCGTCAGCTACCTCAGTAGAAACGGCTACCGGAATACGGTTTTCGACTACTAATGTGACGTGATTTGTACGTTTACGAATGCGATGGGCGCGACCGTGTGGCGCGGGACGAAACCGCTTGAGTTGCGCACCATCATTACTATAGATAGTTTTGACATATAAGCCGTAAGCATCTGGCTCGGCATCTGCTTTCACTGACCAATTGGCGATAGCGGAAAGGAGCAATTTCTCCAACCACACACCCGCCTCGCGGCGCGTGAATTTCAATACGCCAAGGGCTTTATCTACTTCTAATCCGCGTATATTGTCCACTATGAGGCGCATTTTGCGCGACGACATGGGAACACTTGTAAGTTTAGCTATTGCTTCCATTGGATTGTGAGATTGATAAGTATTCGGGGCTACCGAACACCCATAAAATTATGATTAACGTTTCTTTTTGTTACCGCCATGACCTTTGAAGGTACGCGTTGGGGAAAATTCGCCCAATTTGTGACCCACCATGTTTTCGGTAACATATACTGGTACGAAAATTTTACCGTTGTGTACAGCGATGGTCTCGCCTACGAAACTTGGAATAATCATCGATGCGCGTGACCAAGTTTTGATAACTTGTTTACGGGTAGCATCTTTCGCTTTTTCCATTTTCTCTACCAACGAATAGTGTACGTATGGACCTTTTTTTAATGAACGTGGCATAAAACCTATTATGTTTACGATGATAAAATTAATGACCGTTTTAGAAAATACTAGTAATTGAATACTAAATACTACTACTATTATTTCTTAGCAGTTTTACGACGGCTAACGATTAAGCGGCTTGACGCTTTTTTCTTATCGCGAGTTTTCGCACCTTTTGCCATTTGACCGTTGCGCGAACGTGGGTGACCACCTGACGCGCGACCTTCACCACCACCCATCGGGTGATCCACTGGGTTCATGGCTACACCACGAACGTGTGGACGGCGACCTTTCCAACGGTTGCGACCTGCTTTACCTGCTACCTCGAGGCTGTGGTCAGGGTTAGACGTAGTTCCCATTGTCGCTTTGCACGTCAATAAAATCATACGCGTTTCGCTCGAAGGCAAACGGACGATACCGTATTTGCCGTCACGACCTAACAACTGTCCGTAAGTACCTGCCGAACGCGCCATTGCCGCGCCTTGACCTGGTTGCAACTCGATAGAGTGAATCATCGAACCTACTGGAATATCCGACAAAAACAATGCGTTACCAACATCTGGTGTCGCGCCTTTGCCTGAAAGTACATTATCGCCAACTTTTAAGCCGTTGGGTGCGATGATGTAACGTTTTTCGCCATCTTCATATTGAAGCAAAGCGATGAATGCGGTACGGTTCGGGTCGTATTCAATCGATACTACCGCAGCCGACATACCGTCTTTATTGCGTTTGAAATCGATGATACGGTAGCGACGCTTGTGACCGCCCCCTCTTTGACGCATACTTCTACGCCCTTGATTATTTCGTCCACCCGATTTTTTGAGCGGAGCTAATAGTCCTTTCTCTGGGGTGTCGGTCGTAATCTCCGCATAGGCGTTCCCAATGCGCTGGCGTGTGCCGGGCGTTACTGGTTTGAACTTCTTAACTGCCATTTTTTTAGGATTTACGATAGATAAGGTCTGTATTAATTATTATAGACATATTATAAATACATTATAAATAAAAAATAGCCTTACCCTGATATTAAAATTGAATTGATTTTATACTTATTTGAGCTTCCGCCCCTCTCCTACTCGCCGCCTTCGGTTGCGTCAGCCGCGTTGTAAAAGTCGATAGATTCGCCCGCAGGGAAAGTAACGTAGGCTTTTTTGTACGATGCCGTACCGCCACGAACTACTGCACCGCCACGCATACGCGATTTGGTTTTGCCAGGTACGATAAGCGTATTTACGCGCTTAGGTTCGATACCGTATTTTGCCTCTATCGCTTTGCCGATTTCAATTTTGTTAGCGGTTTTAGCTACTTTGAAAACGTAAGTGTTTTCTTTCGTACTCAAAAGCGCTGCTTTTTCCGTAACAATCGGTTTGATTAATATTATGTGCTTTGCCATTTTTATAAAATGTATTATTATTAAATGAATACGTTAGATATTTTTTTTGTAAAAATATTACAATAAAATTATCCTATTGAAACGTAGTTTCTAATGCGCCGATAGCACCTTCGCTGAGTATCAAACAGTTGGAGTTGATTACTTCGTAAACGTTGAAGTTATCTACTGTTGTCATCGCTGCCTTAGGCACGTTGCGGCACGAAAGTACCAATGAAGCGTTTGGTGTAGCGGTCAAGTGCAACGGTTTTGAACCTGCATTGATTGCCTCCAAGAAACTGATGTAAGCCTTAGTTTTAGGCGTTGCCATCGAGAAGTCTTCTACTACTATCACTTGTCCCATTGTCATTTTCGCTGCTAATGCAGAGCGACGTGCCAATGATTTTACTTTTTTGTTCAATTTGATAGTGTATTTGCGCGGACGCGGACCGAATGCACGAGCGCCACCCGAAATGGTAGGGCTGTTAATATCGCCCGCACGCGCACCACCTGTACCTTTTTGTTTTTTAATTTTACGCGTAGAACCTGACATTTCAGAACGTTCTTTCGCTTTGTGCGTACCCTGACGTTGGTGCGCCAAGTACTGCTTTACTGCAAGGTGCAAAACTGGCTCGTTTGGCTCTATGCCAAAAATACCTTCGGGCAATGTGACGCTACGACCCGTGTTTTCACCTTTACTATTTAAAACTGCGACTGTCATTATTATTATTTTTTTGATATGGTTATTTAGAAAAAGACAATTCGGATACAGAATATCCAAAAAATTCCGTTTAGGAACAATAAAAAACTATGGTTTTTCGATGATAACGATAGAGTTTGTGTGACCTGGAATTGCTCCTTTTACCAATAATATATTTTTTTCTGGAAATACGCGAACCACCAAAAGGTTGCGGGTTTTTACTTGACGATTACCGTCTTGTCCACCCATGCGCATACCTTTGAATACGCGGCTCGGGTACGATGATGCACCGATTGAACCTGGTGCGCGAAGGCGGTTATGCTGACCGTGTGTAGCTTGACCGACACCTGCGAAGCCGTGACGCTTTACTACACCCTGAAAACCTTTACCGCGTGAAGTACCAATAGCGTTGATTTTGTCGCCCTCTTGGAAAATTTCTTCTACGCGAATCTCCTCCCCTTCCGCTTTGCCGAGTACGTTGAAGTTGCGAAACTCCATTACTTTGCGCTTAGGTGTAGTGCCTGATTTGGCAAAGTGACCTTGCAATGGTTTTGGTGTGTTTTTTGGTTTGCGCTCGCCGTATCCGATTTGGAGGGCGTTGTAACCATCTGTTGTTGTTGTTTTTACTTGGGTAACAACATTGGGCGTAAGCTCGATAACCGTTACAGCAATATTATTGCCGCTTTTGTCATAAATGCTCGTCATCCCTATTTTTTTACCGATTAGACCTTTCATGGTATAATTAAGAAATTTACGTTAATGTGATACAAATAAAACGGACAGATTGTCCACTTTACCTATTTTTCTTTTAGCTGAAATAAATTAATTATGCTTGTATATCTTCACTCCAAAAATAGGTTAAAATCTTCGCTACGCTGCGTTTTAACTATTTTTTATCGTTCCCGATAAGCATTATTAATTTAAAACATAGATTTACTGCGTTACTTTGAGTTGAATATCTACGCCGCTTGGCATTTCTAATTTTGAAAGTGCATCTACCGTTTTTTCGTTGGCAGAATAGATTTCAATTAGACGCTTGTGCGTAGTATATTGAAATTGCTCCCGTGCTTTTTTGTTTACATGGGGCGAGCGCAGTACCGTAAAAATCTTTTTTTCGGTAGGCAGCGGAATCGGACCTACAACGGCTGCGCCGCTGCTCTTTACAGTCTTAACGATTTTCTCGGTTGATTTGTCCACTAAGCTGTGGTCATACGAACGGAGTTTGATTGTGATTTTCTGATTCATTACCTGAATATGACTTGTTAAAATTATTAATAAATTGTATTTGACTATTAGACACACAAAAAGCCCTTGTAAGGGCATTGTTTATATAACTAAGAAACTTGCTTTTTTATAAAAAGTAGTCTTTCGTAGTACAATCAATTTATTGTAGTAATATTATAATATAATAAAAAACTACTAAACTGAAATTATAAGAAACAATGATAGACCGTTGGTAGAGCGCGTTCGCCCACCAACGGTCTGTATTTCATTAGGCGTTGCCTTTTGCTTTTGCAATAATATCTTCTGATATGCTTTTTGGTGCTTGCGCGAAATGCGAAAACTCCATTGAAGACGATGCACGTCCTTGCGTGATAGTACGCAAATCGGTTACATAACCAAACATTTCAGACAATGGTACGTCTGCATTGATAATCAATGCTGTTCCGCGTGCCTCTTGCGCTTTGATAAGCGAGCGACGACGGTTCAAGTCACCAATTACATTACCCATATATTCTTCTGGGGTGGTCACCGCCAATTTCATAATAGGCTCTAAGATTACTGGACGCGCCTTTGGAGCAGCTTCACGGAAACCATCTTTTGCACAAAGCTCGAACGCTTGTGGCTTGGAATCCACCGAGTGCATAGAACCGTCATATACGCGCACCTTCATGCTGTCGATATTGTAGCCTGCTAGTACACCGTTGGTCATCATTTCAACAAAACCTTTGTTTACTGGTCCTTGGTACGAGCGGTCGATAACCCCACCTACGATGTCCCAAACAAACTGAATTTTAGTTTTGCCTGATTTGAAGTCGTCGCTTTCGAGGAAGTCCTCGTCAGCAGGTCCGATGCTAAATTCCATATCGGCAAACATACCCGAACCACCCGATTGTTTTTTCAATTTCTCACGGTGTGAAACGGTTTCGGTCAATGCCTCTTTATAATTTACTTGCGGTGCGCCTTGATTACACTCTACACCAAACTCGCGACGCAAACGGTCGACGATGATTTCTAAGTGTAACTCGCCCATACCACTGATAACGGTTTGTGCCGTATCGTTGTCGTATTTCACGCGGAATGTAGGGTCTTCCTCTGCCAATTTCGCCAACGCCATAGAGAGCTTGTCTGCATCTTTTTGGGTTTTCGGCTCTATTGCCAAACCAATTACTGGCTCTGGGAATACCATGCTTTCGAGTACGATTTGTGCATTTTCAGCAGAAAGCGTATCGCCTGTACGAATATCCTTGAAGCCGACTACGGCTGCGATGTCACCCGCTTCTATGCGAGGCACTTCGTTGCGCTTATTAGCGTGCATTTGGTAGATACGCGAAATCCGTTCTTTTTTGTCTGAGCGCGTATTTTGCACATACGAGCCACCTTCCAAAAAGCCCGAGTAAACGCGAATAAATGCCAAACGACCAACAAAGGGGTCGGTTGCGATTTTGAATGCCAAAGCTGCAAACGGCTCTGTTACAGACGGTTGGCGCGAAATCGGCTCTTCGGTGCGCGGGTCGGTACCGTTAATCGCTTCTTTATCCATCGGCGACGGCATCAACTCACATACTGCATCGAGCATCGACTGTACACCTTTATTTTTGAACGCTGTACCGCAAAACATAGGTACAACTTTCATATCAATAACGGCTTGACGCAATGCTTTGTATATTTCTGCTTCTGTGATAGAAGCGGGGTCTTCAAAGAATTTCTCCATGATAGAGTCATCGTATTCGGCTGCTGCCTCGAGCAATTTCTCACGGTACTCGGCTACGGTATCGATGAGGTCGTCGGGGATTGGAATTTCGCTAAACGTCATACCTTTGTCCGCTTCGTTCCAAATAATCGCTTTATTAGACACTAAATCCACTACACCACGGAAAGTTTCTTCCGCGCCGATTGGAATTTGCAACGGCAAAGCGTTGCTACCCAACATCTCTTTAACTTGCTTAACTACGTTCAAGAAATCTGCACCTGAACGGTCCATTTT
The DNA here is from genome assembly GCA_043778315.1 of Saprospiraceae bacterium. Taxonomy (GTDB): domain Bacteria; phylum Bacteroidota; class Bacteroidia; order Chitinophagales; family Saprospiraceae; genus JBEEMU01. Next base: position 11,266 of record JAYWGJ010000333.1, read on the forward strand.
ATTGACGAAGCCTAAGCGAGGCACTTTATAGTTATCTGCCAAACGCCAGTTTGTTTCCGACTGCGGCTGAACGCCACCTACGGCACAAAACAAGAACACCAAACCATCTAATACGCGGAGCGAGCGATTTACCTCAACGGTAAAATCAACGTGTCCAGGTGTGTCGATAATATTTACGGTGTATTCGTTATTTTGGTAGTTCCAGTGGGTCAAAGTGGCCGCCGACGTGATAGTGATACCACGCTCTTGCTCTTGCTCCATCCAGTCCATCGTAGCAGCACCTTCGTGTACCTCACCGATTTTGTGCGTGATACCTGTATAGTACAGGATACGCTCGGTAGTCGTGGTTTTACCAGCGTCAATGTGCGCTGCGATGCCTATGTTGCGGGTGTATCTTAGATCCCTTGCCATTATAATTGAAATTATATTGCTATATGCTTGCGCACGATTTATTTGTTTTTTTGAATTATTCGTATCATAATTACAATGTTTATAGTAATAAAACAATACTATACGAATATATAATTAGCCTATAGACTAAGCGCGGAAGTGAGCAAACGCACGGTTCGCCTCTGCCATTTTGTGCGTATCTTCTTTACGTTTGACGGCTGCACCTTCATTTTTGGCTGCTGCCATGATTTCTTGCGCCAATTTGCTTGCCATACCTTTACCGCTACGTTTGCGAGCGTATTGTATCATCCAGCGAATACCCATGAATATTTTTCTATCCAAAGGAATTTCGGTAGGAATTTGGAAAGTAGCACCACCGATACGGCGCGAGCGTACTTCTATTTGTGGCGTACAGTTTTGTAGGGCGCGTTTCCAAGTTTCGTGACCGTTTTTTTCGTCGGTACGCTCAGTAACGATATCTACTGCATCGTAAAATATAGCGAAGGCGGTAGATTTTTTACCGTCCCACATCAAGTTGTTTACAAAACGGGTAACTAACGCATCGTTGAAACGTGGGTCAGCTAGAATAGTTCTTTTTTTCGGTTTATGCTTTCTCATTACGGAGATGATTTTTTTGATTATAAGATCATTGTAGTCCTATTGACGTGGTCGCCTAATATCATTCGGCTCTGTTCACCACAGATTGCCTACTCTACAATATGGTTTATTTTTGTATTTTGGTGTTTGAAAACACAACTATTTATACATTACATATAATTAGTTATGTTACTTCTTTTTACCTTTAACTGGTGCAGCCGCTACTTTTTTCTTCGTTCCGTATTTAGAACGAGATTTTTTACGGTTGTTTACCCCTGCTGTATCTAACGCACCGCGAACGATGGTATAACGTACACCTGGTAAATCTTTGATTTTACCACCGCGCACTAATACGATAGAGTGTTCTTGGAGGTTGTGACCTTCACCTGGAATGTAGCAAATCACCTCTATACCTGTAGTAAGGCGCACCTTAGCTACTTTACGCATAGCGGAGTTTGGTTTTTTCGGTGTAGTAGTATATACACGGGTGCATACACCTCTACGTTGCGGGCAAGCCTTTAAGGCACGGGTCTTGCTTTTTTCCTCTATTTGTGCGCGACCGTGGCGCACTAATTGATTAACTGTAGGCATGAAAAAATATTTCTGTTACTAATTATACTATAATTTATTGCAAATATGGAATAACAAAAGTTTGTGCATCAGCGTTTTATACATTGTAATAACAAAACAACACATCCCTTTCCTATTTGGTCTGCAAAGGTACGAAATAGGTTTTAATTTTTATACTTATTTTTGAAAATTTATTTAAAAAAGATTTTTTGAGCGTGGATTTGATTGGGTAAAAACTGGCGGTTTGGTAAATATGAAATAAATTCGTCTCATCTTTAGAGGTAGAAAGCCACTATTTTTGAATTATCAAATACAAAAAATTCAAGACTACAGGAACGCGTCCAAAATAAGTTACTGTATTCTGACTTGTATTTCGAGCCAAAACTGCGTTATATTTGCTTCGCCAGTTCGCTTCGCTCGGGTTTCGTTACGATGCACAGCAACACTTCGCGCGTTCATTTCGTAATGCGATTTAATATCGCTTTTGCTTGTTCAGCCTCAAATTTGACTTGTTTTGACTCAGCACGAGCAACGCGAACTGGCAAAATAAATTCTGTATCACAATAATTCAATACCTTATTTTCTCTCCATTCCTAATGTGAAATCTTTGCTTCGCCGATTTTACTGTACAAGGGCGTTTCACGAAGCAACTTGCTACGCACATTTATTTTAAAATTGCGCTTTACGGATAACTGTTTTCATTTAGCGACATTTACTTATATGTGTGTTTAATTTACAATCGTTACAAATAATAAAAATAAATATCGTATTTTTGCATTTCATAAGCTAAACAAAATTATTAGTAGCTCTTATCTACACTCAATTTTGAACATTTTCTCAATAGAAATAAAATTTATGTTTGCCAATATATATGCGCGGTTAAGTGTTTTAGTATTAATAATTAATGGATTTGCGATAGTCGCGAGTGGACAAGGCGGCACTCCTGCCGGACCTGTGCTGCCTTCGGCGCAACCTACTCAGCCGCCGCCGCAAACCGCGCCGCCCGCACCAAAACCAGCTGCGCAGCCGATGCCGAACGTCACGAATACCCTCCCCCCAGGAGCGATACTCGTGAATGACGCGCCAAAACCCAAGAAAAAACCGAAGCCGCTAACGCCTACTACCGCCGCTACTACTGCGCCAGTACCCACTCCGATAGCTGCGCCTGCGGCAGCCACGCCTGCGCCGTTGCCTACTATGCTGCGCATAACTAATCCGTTTGAGGTGACGAATAGTGCAACGCCAAAACCTAACGCGCCTGTAAGTGCAGCAACCGATACGACCAAAAAAAATACACCTGTAGCCGCGAAGCCGTATCTCGGCGACACGCTCAACCCGTTTGAGCTGCCGCGCAACGACGTTGCGGTCACTGCGACCGCCGCCACTAAAATAGGTAAAAATAAAGTGACAATTGCTGACGACGGCGAAGAACAAATCGTGAAACAGCCGTTTGTAAGTCCTTTTAAGCAGGTATTTAACAAAATGGATAACAGCCCGTCGCATTTTTTGCTTTTTGTGACGCTGTTCAGTTTGCTGCTTTACCTCGCGTTTGTGATGACCGTTTACCGCGACCAAGTGAATAAAATCATGAGCGCGTTCGGCAACGGGCAATATTTGGTGCAGATGTACCGCGAGCAAGGACAACGTTGGAACTTCCATTTTTGGGTAATTTATGCCTTATTTGTGGTTTCGGTAGGCGTTTTTTGCTACCAATTAGCCAAGCATTTTAATGCGCCGATGGGCGGACCGCTCACGGGTTTGCTGCTCTGTATGGGCGGCGTGGCGTTTATCACAATGCTTCGCCACTTGTTTTTGAAGGTCATTGCGGCTATTTTTCCTTTCTTCAAAGAACTTAATATTTACGATTTCACCATCACTATTTTTGACCAAGCCTTAGGTATGATATTGGTGCCGTTCGTGGTATTTATAGCGTTTGCGCCAAGCACTGTTCAAAATTTAGCGATGTATTTAGCCTTAGGCGTGATAGCTATTTTATATACTTACAGGTCGTTTCGCGGCTTAACTATCGGAGCAAAATATATTATAGAACATCGTTTCCATTTTTTATTGTATCTTTGCACTGTCGAAATAGCACCGTTATTGATTTTAATAAAATTAAGTATGTAGTTTAGCTATTTTTATTTGTATAAATACTTGAATATCAATATATTGTAATATAATTATATTGTGTTAATACCAAAATTCATTTATGACAGAGCAAGACCCATTAAAACCCGTTCGGAGTATTCTTGTATCGCAACCAGAGCCATCTGATGTTGCAAAAGCTCCGTTTTATTTTTTGGAAGAGAAGTATGGTATAAAAGTTACCTACCGCTCGTTTATCAAGGTAGAACCAGTGCCAGCAAAGGATTTTCGCAAAAATCACATCGATTTTGCAGAGATTACGGCGGGGATATTTACGACCAAGTTTGCGATTGATTATTTCTTTGCGATGTGCAAAGAGATGCGGTTTGTGGTGTCGCAAGACTTCAAGTATTTTTGTTTGTCCGAAAATATCGCGAACTATTTGCAGACCTATATACACATGCGTAAGCGCAAAGTTTTTTTTGGCGAGCGCGTTTTTTCTGATATGAAAGAGGTGTTATTGAAACACAAAAAGAAGGAAAAATTTTTTGTGCCTACGTCCAATACGGGTACTAAGGGAATTGTGGACTTTATGACCGAAAATAATTTTGACTTTAAAGAGGGCATGTTGTACCAAACCGTGAGTGCCGACCTCAGCGAATTTAGCGATATTACTTATGATATGTTGGTGTTTTTTACGCCGTTCGGTATCAAATCGCTGTTCGAAAACTTCCCCGATTTCAAGCAAAACGAGACGCGGATAGCCGTTTTTGGCGAGTCGGCGCAAAAAGCCGCCCTCGAGGCAGGCATCAAAATAACGATACCGAGTTCGCTCGCGTCGTTCAGCGCAGAAGCACCTGCTATCACTACCGCAATAGAAGCCTATGTGCATCGCGCAAACGCGGTCATTCAATAGATAAAAAACGCCTCCAATGCGATGAATTGGAGGCGTTTTTATTTATAGTCAAATTCTATTTTGTTACCGCGTCTAAGTTTCTATTATTAATATCGCCGTAAAACACCAAAAACCATTTGCCATCTATCTGTCGCCAACGGCGTTCGATAAACAAGTCTTTCGGGAACTCGATGATTTCTTGGAGCATAAAACCGACATCTTTAAACTGCCGCTTAAACTCGGGGTGCGCCTTGTAATCGGTTGGTTTGTGCTTCACCCACACATCTTCGGTGAAATAAAACTCGTCTTTATGGTTCAACGTATCCACAAAACGCGGTCTGCCCTCGAGCGGAAACTGAATCCGGGTCATCTGAAAAACGCTATCCGCTAAAAATTTGTCATAAAATTCGCTAAACTTCTCGCCGTCGCGCGCATCGAGGTTAGTAGAGCCGATGCCGTCGCTATTTTGTTTGTAGCGACAAGCGGTATTCATTAGAATTGAGGCGATTAATGCCACAGAAGCAATTTTTTTGAACATATAGTAAAGGTTTTGAAATAAAATGATTTTAGTATTAAACGACACAAAGCGACTTTTTATTGTGTTACAATATTGTTTTTTGTGGAATTTTTTTGCGTTGCCGCAACGAGAGCGAAGTAGAAAAAGCCAAAAAACAGCGTTCCGCGTTGCACCTCTAGCATAGCTTCTGTGACTACAAAAATCGCAAAAATACTACAAAAAAGCAGCCATAAACCATAGTGTTTTTCGGTTCGGTAATACCAAAAAGGCATAAAAATCAAGCCGCACCATAGTAGCGCACCCAAAATACCTGTACCTAATTGCACTTGCAACCACTGATTGTGCGCGTTCAGGGTTTTGTGATAAGCGGCTGCCGTCAGGTTGAGTTCTGCGAACGTAACCTGCAAATCAGGCACAACATCGCCTACGCCAACGCCCAAAATCGGATTTTTTTGTATTAAATCTGCCGCGCCTTTCCACGCCTCCCAGCGTGCATCGATATGAAGGGGCTGTACGCGGCGTTCGGTTTTTATAAATGGCAAAAACGGTGCGATACGCAGCCGCGTAGTTGGTATTTGTAATAATATATATAAACTAATTGCAGTTGTAACTGCAATTAAACCAACGCCTTGTACCAATTTTTTGCGTTGCCACATTTCATACAAAAACCAAACTAAGCCTACCGCAAACATCGCTATCCAACCCGCACGAGCCGAGAGCAATAGGTTAAAAAAGAGTAGCCACGCATTGATAAAATAAATTAAAAATCGCCCGTATTTCCATTCATCCACACCATATATATTGTGTTTTAACACATAAAACAAGGTGTAAAATAAAAAAACGACGTACAAAGAAAAGTAGGCAGGATGAAAATGGAGTATTTCGGTCAGTTCTTGGTAAAAAAAGATGTCGGTATGTACTTCCGTGACACAAAAATTAAAAACGGCATTGCTAAAACAAACAAATGACGCGACGAGCGTACCGAGCAGCAAACCGCCGCTTGCCCACCAAAAACGCTGTTTTTCGGCGTTCGCATCGGCAGTGCCAAGTAAGGTAATTGGAAATAAAAGCAGCCCAATTTTTACTTCTATCGCTTGTCGTCCTTCGGGCGCGAAGTGTTCGGTATAACTCAAACTGACGCATTGCCACACAAAAAAAGCGACACTAAGCAGAGCTAATGGATTACTATAAACATTTTTTACTTGCTTTCCCAATAAAAAAAGCCATATTAATAGCATTATACCTGCCGAATAGGTCGCTAAATGCGGGGCTAAGGGCAACAAGCAGCCAAAAAGAGCTGGTAAATACAAATAATAGGCATTTTTTATCAAAAAAAACGATTTTTAAACTGATTTTTTGTAAAATACTAGTGTGCGGCTGAAAATTGGCGTAAAAAACGCATATCGTTCTCGAAAAGCAGACGAATATCGTTGATGCCGTAAAGTAGCATCGTTTGGCGTTCTACGCCCATACCGAAGGCAAAACCTGTGTATTTTTCGGAGTCGATGCCGCAGTTGTCAAGCACGGCGGGGTCGACCATGCCGCAGCCCAAAATTTCTACCCAACCCGATTGCTTGCACACCGCGCAACCTTTTGCGTCGCAAATAAAGCAAGAAACGTCCATTTCCGCGCTCGGTTCGGTGAACGGAAAAAACGACGGACGCAAGCGGATATTCACTTTTTCGCCGAACATTTCTTTTACAAAGTGCAATAGAGTTTGTTTTAGGTCGGCAAACGACACGTCTTCGGCGATATACAAGCCTTCCACTTGATGAAATTGTGCGTGCGCGCGCGCCGAAATCGTTTCGTTGCGGTACACGCGCCCTGGCGAAATCACCCGTATCGGCGGCTGTTTGCTCTGCATTGTATGTACTTGCGCGGTGGAGGTTTGCGACCGCAAAACCAAGCCTTTCGCGCTCCGCATCAAGTAAAAAGTGTCTTGCATATCACGCGCAGGGTGGTCTTCGGGCGTATTGAGCGCGCTGAAATTATGCCAATCGTCCTCTATTTCGGGTCCGTCGGCGATGGTGAAACCCATGCGCGAAAACACCTCGACGATGCGGTTCATCACTAACGC
>JAYWGJ010000334.1:0-4951 GCA_043778315.1 Saprospiraceae bacterium
GAGCCGTGCGTACACCGAGCCAAGCTCCAAACCAATCACGCCTGCACCTATAATCGTCATGCGTTTAGGTACTTCGGGGAGGTTGAGGGCTTCGGTAGAAGTGATGATTCGTTTTTTGTCGTAATTGAACGCTGCGGGAACTATCGGTTTTGACCCCGTCGCTATTACGGTGTTTTTGGTGTCGAGGAGTTCGGTTGTGCCGTCTGCTTTCGTCACTTTTAGTTGGCTGTTTGTCACAAAACTGCCGACTCCCGTGTACACGGTAATCTTATTTTTCTTCATCAAGAACTCTACGCCCTTGCAGGTATCGCTGACGACCTTGTTTTTACGCGCAATCATCTGCGGTAGGTTCACGGCTACCGCACCCACGATGTCGATGCCGTGTTCGGCAAAGGTATGCGTCGCGTTATGGTAGTGTTCGCTGCTGTCGAGCAGGGCTTTGGAAGGGATACAGCCGACGTTGAGGCAAGTGCCGCCGAGTGTGGCGTATTTTTCGATGAGTGCGGTTTTTAGACCTAATTGTGCGCAGCGAATAGCCGCAACGTAGCCGCCCGGACCCGAGCCTATTATGGTTACATCAAACATTTTTCTTAATTATGAATTATAAATTATGAGTTTTGAATTGCCGTTAGGCAAATAGATTTAATAGATTTAAAAATAGAACATTGGTATTTATAATTAATGCCATCGCATCAAAACTGTTCACTATTCGTTGTTCACTGTTCACTTTTATTTCACCTTTATATCGTATTCTTTTATTTTTCTGTATAAAGTACGTTCCGAAATACCGAGTTCGTCGGCGGCATCTTTACGTCTATTTTTGTGTTTAATCAATGCTTTTCGTATCAAATCGCGCTCCATACCGCCGATAGAGAAGTCTGCTGCGTCGGGTTCGACGGCTTCGTCGTAGTCGGGTTTGCCGTTTGTCGTATTCGGATTTGGTGTTGCGTTCGGAGACGAATATTGCCACTTCGGTTCGTGGTGTGGTGTAAAATCGTGGTGGTCTTGCAGCGTAATATGCGGTTGTTCGGTGTAATGCTCGGTCGTATTTGTGGGTAGCAGAGGGTTATTTGTCACGCGGATAGGAGCTGGCATCTGCAAATTATTGTCTTGTACTAATTGATACACCCAAGTTTTGAGTTCGTTCATATCTCTTTTCAAGTCAAAAAGGATTTTGTACAATATTTCGCGCTCTTGTAGCGGCGCGTCGGTGCTACTCGTCTTCATCAAGCCGCGACTTTGGCTTGCGCTTTTGGGTAAAAACTCCATCAGCTCTGCTGCCGCCACATTTTTTTGTGTCGCTAACGCCGATATTTGTTCTGCGATGTTTTTGAGTTGGCGTATATTGCCTGGGAAATCGTAATTTTCGAGAATGATGCGGGCTTCTTCGTCCAATTGCACGGCTTGTGTGCGGTATCGCTCCGAAAAGTCGACCGAAAACTTGCGAAAAAGCAAATAAATGTCTTCTCTGCGTTCGCGCAAAGCAGGTACTTTTATCGGTACGATGCTGAGGCGATAATAGAGGTCTTCGCGGAAGCGGCGGGCATCTACGCGCTCCAATAATTGCACGTTAGTTGCGGCTATAACGCGGACATTTGTTTTTTGTACTTTGGACGAACCGACGCGCATAAACTCGCCGTTTTCGAGGATACGGAGTAAATGCGTTTGGGTGTCTAAGGGCATTTCGCCGATTTCGTCGAGGAAGATAGTGCCGCCGTTAGCGGTCTCAAAATAGCCTTTTCGCGCTTCGCTGGCACCCGTAAACGCGCCTTTTTCGTGACCAAAAAGCTCCGAATTGATAGTGCCTTCGGGTATCGCACCGCAGTTTACGGCTATAAATTGGTTGTGTTTGCGGGCGGAAAGGTCGTGAATGATTTTGGAAAACACCTCTTTACCCACGCCACTTTGTCCTGTAATAAGGACGGTGAGGTCGGTCGGCGCGACGCGGACGGCGGTTTGCAGGGCGTTGTCTAATGCCTCCGATACACCGATAATGCCGAAGCGTTGTTTGATAGCAAGCAGGGTTGAAGCCAATGTTTTGTTGTTGTTCTTATGATTATAAATACAATAATTCTATTTCCATTTGATACCGCAACCTGCGCTCGGTCGCTGCGTATCGGTTGGTTTTTGGTGCGCTAAAACGGCATCTAAGGCGGCGCGTAAATCGCTTCCCGTGACGGGTGTGCCGCTATTTGGGCGCGAGGCGCAGAGTTGCCCGCGATACGCAAGTTGCTGGTTGCCATCAAAAACGTAAAAATCGGGTGTGCAAGCCGCGTCGTAGGCGCGTGCGACAGCTTGACTTTCGTCGTATAAATACGGAAAAGTATAGCCAACCTTTTGCGCGTGTACGGTCATCAATTCGGGTGCGTCTTGCGGATATTTTACAGCATCGTTGCTGCTTATCGCAACAAATCCGACGTTTTTATCGGCATAATCTGCCGCAATTCGAACGATTTGCGCGTTTATATAAACCACATACGGGCAATGATTGCACAAAAACATCACTACGGTAGCGGCTGCGCCCTGTACGTCGGCGAGTTGCAGCGTTTTCCCGCTAACGGTATCGGGCAGCGCGAACGGCGGCGCGGTTGTGCCTAACGGCAACATATTTGATTCGGTGAGTGCCATATTTTTAAATTCGTCTTAGCTGAAATAAATAAACTATGATTCTTTATCTACACTCAAAAAATAGATTAAACCTACGCAAATGCTACGTTTTAACTATTTTTCTTCGTTCCCGATAATCATAATTTATTTAAAACATACATTTATTTACAATTTTGATTAATCCCCAACACATATTGATTAACCATATCAATATCTACGGCGGTCTGACTGCCTTGGAAGCCGCTAATATCTTGATTAGTAACTAATTGTGGGTATTTTTGCGTGAGCAGTTGCGCTATCGGCATATACGACCAATGCCATTGTTCCTCGTTGTAGCCGTTTGTTCTGCCTGCGCTGTACGGTTGGCAAAAGCCAAATTCGGCAGCGTGTAGGTTCAGCCAATCATAAATTTGCTTGCCTTGTCCGCGCTTAAAATAGGCTGGTTCTAAGCTGTTCAAGTCCACATCCGTCCCCCAGTGATGCCGCGAAGTGCCTGGCATTGAGCTGTAAGTGAGTATCTTTCGGGCGCGCTGCGTCGGGTCGGCGATGATTTTTGCGAGGTTTTGTCCGCCGACGGCGGTGCTGCCATTCCATTTCGCCTCCCATATTTGTTTTTGTCGGTCGAACGGTCGCGTTGCGGATATAATTTTGAGTGTGATGGCGCTTTTGAGTGCTTCGGTGCGCATCGCTTGAAAAGCAGCGAGTGCCTCGGCGCGTAGGTAGTATTGCTGCGCACCATCGGTGACGGCTGCGGGTACGAGCGTAAAGTCCGCGTTGGTGTTCGGCTGAAACTTACCCATCAAATAGGCTTGATTTATCCAATCCGTATTCATCTTCGGTGCAGTTTTGTTGTATAATTGCGGCGTAGCGACGCTACTTTCTATCACTTTACCGCGCTCGGTTGCACCGTGCTGTTCTGCTTTTTGTTGGCAAGCCAAGAGTAGGCAGATAGTAGTAAAAAGTGCTAAATTTTTCATTATTAACAAAGCTAAAACGGTTATTTGTTTCGATGTGCAAATGTATAGCTTTCGCAACAAAAAACGCAATTTTGTCCGAAATGTTTTTTATTATTATAAATAAAATAGCCAAATTGACAAAAAAGCGACCAATCGGGGAAGTTCGGTCGCTTTTGAATGATATATTAAATATAAATTTACCAAATAAGTTTATAAAAAAATACTTATGCCGAAGAAACACAACCCTGATAAGGCGGAGCTGGTCGGGTGTCCAAAATTTTACCACGAGTTACGCGAATTTACACTAATTCTATCGGTGGACGTTCTTTAATTGACTTCGTCTAATCTTCGATTTTCACGAAAATTCTGATAATTTTCGAATGAAAATTATCAGAATTAACCGAATCTCACGAATTTTGACCGCATAATTTCTATACTGCGCTGTTTGAGTGAAAAAATTTTAATTTTTCACTCAAACAATTGGTGAAATTAAAATTGTCTAATCGTCAAAAATTGGTGTAGATTCGCGTGATTCGTGGTGTGAAAATAAAACTGACCAGCTCTGCCGCTTCGTGGTTGCGCATCAAAACAAACCGCTATAATTTACTTTTTGTACTCGCTACGCGCTTACAATATTTGTCAAAAAACATTGGTAACAAACAACATATTACTTTTTATGTAAGTCGCCAAACTTTTTGCGGCACTTTCTCGTACTTTATTTTTGAGAAAGGTAGTCCAGCCGAGACTTGCGCCCACAAAGCCTAAGGCTTGCCGCGACCATTTGTGAAAATTGAACGTATCGGTTTGGCGAATGATTTTGCCTTCTTGAAACGTAAAATCGGATTTGATATGATTGGTGACTTTGCGCCGCGTAGCCGAAAACGTGTAAGTAGCTATCCATTCCGCGCTGCCTTTCGTCTCGTTTGCTGTGATATTGCTGTACGTTAGCTGCAAATCTTTGCCGCCCACACAAAGCATTTCCCACATATTGCGGACGTGCATGGCATCGAGATTGACAAAAGCAGGGTCGTTAAAAACAGCATTGTCTGCGTAGCAGGTTTGCATGGTTTTGTAGTCGCGGTGCTGAAACGCGCTATAAAATTGCTCGAGTAGAGCTGTATTTTGATTCATTGCGTTATAAAACAGTTAAATTATTAGTTTAAACTCAAAAATATATTGATTTTAAAATACAAATATAGCATTTAATTGTTTAATGTTTGATATAATTACTACATTTGTTCCTAGTTAATAAAATCTCCATTAAAATTTAATCCATTGAACCAAACCGCTCACAACGATTCCGACCAACGCATCATCGCGCTCCTACGGCAGCACGATAAGCAAGGCGTGGCGTTAGCTTACGATAAATATAGTGCCGCTCTGCTCGG
>JAYWGJ010000335.1:0-18349 GCA_043778315.1 Saprospiraceae bacterium
CTTTACTTTTGCGGCTTTATTCGCGCCGATTTTTGCAGGTATTACCGTGATGATTTTGTTTGTTTTTACGGCACGTTTTATTTATAAACGCCTGATAAATAAGCGAAAAGACGACACCGACGCACCCCTTTTAGACTATAATAATCAACCTTAATCAACCTTACGAGTATGTCTGTACGCTCTCGGCTACGCGAAGAACAAGCCGCACTGAAAGAGGAGGAATGGGGTTTTGGCAATCAAAACGGCAATCGCGGTGCGCGAATGATACGCTTAGATGGCGGCTTTAACGTCGTTCGTAGCGGCGATCATTGGCTCGCATTCAACCCTTATCATTGGTTTGTGCGCTTGTCGTGGAGTCGGTTTTGGGTATTTTTATTGGCATTTTATATCGTTATAAACCTGCTTTTCACGCTGATTTATATAGCCTTAGGCACAGAACACCTTACTGGTGACGAGGCGCAGTTTGAGTACTGCGCCTCGTTTTTGCACGCCTTCTTTTTTAGCATACAAACCTTCACAACCGTCGGTTACGGCGGCGTTGTGCCTATTGGTTTTGCAGCAAATGCGGTAGCAGGTTTGGAGGCGTTGGCAGGTTTATTGTCGGCAGCGTTGATGTCGTCGATGTTTTTTGCGCGGTTTTCGAAGGCAACTGTAAGCATTGCGCATAGCGAAAACGCCTTAATTTCGCCTTACGAGGACGCAACGGGCTTGATGTTTCGCATCGCGAACCGTCGGAATAATAATATGAGTGACGTGAGCGTTTTGATAACGATGTCGCACTTAGAAATAGACCCGAAAACGGGCAACGAGCGGCGCGAATTTGACCGCTTAGAATTGGTCACGAGTAGTATCAAAATGTTTCCGCTCAACTGGACTTTGGTACACAAAATAGACGAAACGAGTCTGCTTTTTGGTAAAAATGCCAAAGATTTTGAGCGCGAAGACATCGAATTATTAATCACCGTTTCGGGCTACGACGACACTTACGCGCAACAAGTGCATACGCGGTTTTCGTATCGATGGGACGAAATTTTGTGCGGACAAAAGTTTTTGCCGATGTACAATACTGGCAAAGATGGCATCACTGTTTTAGACCTCAGTCGCATATCGAAATATCACGAGGTTTCAATAATTTGATTTTCAATATATTATAAATATAAATAAATATTATATGAATTACAAAAATTTACTTTTAGTCCTATTTTGCTTTATTGGCAATAAAATAACGGCGCAAACGACCTACACGAGCTACTTCACGGGCGACACGACAGACGTAACGACGGCAACGAAAGGCGGTGTTTGTTTGATGGGCGGCGCGACCGAAAGTGACGACGCGATGCGTTGGTTTTTGGGACAAGCGAGCGGCGGCGACATTCTGATTATCCGCGCCTCGGGCAGCAACGGCTACAATACTTACTTGTATTCGACGTTGGGAATGACCGTCAATTCGGTAGAATCGATTGTGATAAATAACGCTGCCGCAGCGAACGACCCTTACGTTTTACGGCGGATTAGAGAAGCGGAAGCCGTGTGGATCGCAGGCGGCAACCAAGCGAATTATGTGAATTTTTGGAAAAATTCGCCGATGCGCGCCGCGCTCAACGACTTAATTCGGAATAAAAAAGCGGTGATTGGCGGCACAAGTGCAGGTATGGCAATTTTGGGCGGTGGTTATTTTGCTGCGCTCAACGGCTCTATTACGACTGCGGCGGCCTTGGCAAATCCTTACGACGCTGCGGCAACTTTGGGCTACGGCGATTTTATCAATTATCCGCATCTGCAAAACGTAATCACGGATACGCACTACGATAACCCCGACCGACGGGGCAGACAAGTGGCGTTTATGGCGCGTTTGCAGCGCGATTTTGGGGTGCAACGACCGCTCGGTATCGCTTGCGAAGAATATACCGCGTTTTGCGTGGACTCGACAGGCGAAGGTAAGGTTTTCGGACCCGTAGGACAAAATGCGTATTTTATTCAAACAAATTGCTTGCGACCAAATCAGGCAGAGACGTGCATAGCGAATACGCCGCTCACTTGGTCTCAGGACGGCGAAGCCCTAAAAGTATATGTTATACCTGCTACGGTAGCAGGAACAGGGACGTTTAATATTACGGACTGGGATAGAGGAGGCACTGGCGGCGCGTGGGAAAACTGGTCGGTGCAGGCAGGCGTGTTCACGGCGGTTGCGAGCTTCGAGTCGCCTTGCGCTGGGGCGACAAGTGGCATAAATCCGTTTCCTAATATTGTCATTTACCCCAATCCGAGTTCCGATTTTTTGACTGTTAAAAATATGGAAAACGTGACTTCATTGGAGGTTTGCGATAGCAATGGAAAGATTTTATTGCAAAAAAATGTAAAAAATACGACCGAAAGTATCGATTTGGGTGGTTTTGCGGCAGCTTCGTACTATTTGGTGTTGCGTAATGCGAATAGTTCGTATAGTTTTGGTTTTGTAAAGAAATAAAAATATTTTTTTTAATAATTTATCACGCAGACGGGTCACTTATTTCTCTTGTTCTTTTTTCTTGATAAAAAAGAACCAAAAAATCAAGACTTATTAGACTTGTCAGGCTGCTCTTCGCGCAAAAAGGGAACACAGCCCAAACTTGCAGCTCCCAAATGGTCGCGCTTCGAACAGTGCCCTGTTTATCACCTTTTTCCGCTCCGTTTTCGCCGACAATTCTAATAGGTCGGTCCACAAGCTCCTAAGCAATCGACCTTATTTTACCGTCATAAAAGCAGTAGTTTCAAGAACCATTATTAGGTTACTTCGTAACAGAAATTTAGAAATATGAATCTCGATTTAGAAAAAATATGCGCCGATGCGTCAAGGGTAATTACAGCCGTTGGCGCGTTCATCAAGTCCGAAATCGGCAATGTAGCTGCGCAAAATATTAGCGATAAATCGCTCAATAATTTGGTGAGTTACGTCGACCAAACTGCCGAGCGTCGCTTGGTGGAAGGTTTGCTCGCTGTGCTGCCCGAAAGTGGAATTTTGGGCGAAGAAGGCAGCGCGCAAACAGGCACAAACAGCTACCGTTGGGTGATAGACCCGCTCGACGGCACGACTAATTTCCTACACGGCTTACCATTTTTTTCTATCAGTGTTGCGCTGCAACACCAAGAGAAAGAGTTGGTGATGGGCATTGTTTATGAAGTGGTGCGCGGCGAGTTATTTTGTGCGTGGCAGGGCGGTTTGGCATACTGCAACGGCGCGCCTATTCGCGTAAGCGACACCCGAACCTTAGCCGACAGCTTGGTCGCGACGGGTTTTCCGTACTATAAATTCAACGATTTACAGCCGTATATGGAGGTTTTGCAGACGCTGATGCAAGGCACACGCGGCATTCGGCGGCTCGGCTCGGCGGCGTTAGACCTCGCGTATGTTGCTTGCGGACGATTCGATATGTATTTTGAATACAATTTGCAGGCGTGGGACGTTTGCGGCGGCGCGTTTATTGTGCAACAAGCAGGCGGCGCGGTGACGGATTTTCGCGGCGGCGACACTTTTCACGACGGGCAAGCGATTGTAGCCTCAAACGGACACTTACACGATGCGACGTTAAACATTATAAAAACGCATTTTGTATGATGAAAGAATTTAAAATTCGTATAATTTTTTATTGTTGGTTTTGGTTTTTTATTGGCATAAGCCAAACAAATTTGAACGCTCAAAATGGCGAAAATACCTCAAAAAATACCTTAGAAAACACCTTAGAAATGCAGACGGCAGTAGGCGTGAGCATACCAAATCACCCGCGTTTCACACCGATTATTGAGCCTGCTTTTTATACCGCTTTGGTGGTTAGTTTGGCTACAAACGACCGAACTTGGGGCGCGCCGATAGGTGCGCCTTTATTGCGTATAGCGGTTTCGCGGCAGTCGCTGGGGAATAGCGGCGTTTTGGGCAATGCGTATGGCGTAGTGCCGTCGCTACAATTTTTGCTTTTACAGCGACAAAAATGGACGTATTTGTTTGGCGCGGGGCTTGGGATTTCGTATATGGACAAGCCATATTTGCAGAATGTAAACGAAAAAAATACGGTTATTGGGTCGGCAGTTTCTTTTTTCGGCGCAGCCGATTTAGCGATAAAATACCGTTTGAACGATAATTTTCAGTTGGGTGCAGCACTATTATTAACACATTATTCTAACGGCAATTACAAGCAGCCAAACTTAGGCGTAAATATCGCATCTCCTTGTTTATCAATTAGTTATCATTATAAATATAATAAAAAAAATACATTAGAAGCTGCTGTAAATACCAATTATACAATTGATAAAAACGTTCACATATTTGTGCGCGGAAGTTACGGCTTGACCGAACGCGGCTTGGACGGACCAAAATATCCTGTATATATAATAGGTGTGGGCGCGGCGCGGCGCGTAGGTGCGGTGCATCGGTTTTCGGCGGGCGCGGAGTATATTTATAACACATCGCCCTACCAATTTTTGGTGCATACTGGGCAGCTCGACGCGGCGGAGGCACGGATACAAGCGGAGCGCGGCGTTATTTTTGTAGGACACGAATTGCTGATGGGACACGTCGGTTTTGTGACCGAAGGCGGCGTTTACCTCAATAAACATTACAGTCAGCACAGTTGGATTAGCACCAAAATTGGTTTTAATTTTTATCCGCAACACCAACAAAAACACAGCCGTTTGCAAGCGTATTTAGGCACTTATATTCGGGCGTATTTTGGCGAAGCGGAGTTTGTGGAGGTCGTGGGTGGTTTTTTATTTTAAAATAAAACCGTTTAGATAGCGTATCTTTGTGCTAAAATATACTTATGAAATCAAAAAATAATGACCTGCGTGCTTGTTCGTACTTCGACTTGCTGGATATACTCGTGGAACTGAGCGAGCCTAAATTTCGCGCCAAGCAAATACATGAATGGCTCTGGAAACGCGGCGCAACTTCGTTGGACGCAATGACAAATCTGCCCGTTGCGCTACGCGAAAAATTAGCTACCGACTATGTCATCAACGCCTTAACAATTGATACACAACAGTTTAGCACCGACGGAACTATCAAAACGCGGTTTCGGACACACGACGGACATTTGCTCGAAAGCGTCTTGATACCTGTACCTTCCGACAACCGTTTTACGGTATGCGTGTCGTCGCAAATCGGGTGCAGCCTCACTTGCTCGTTTTGCGCAACAGGGCGCATGGAGCGCAAGCGCAACCTCAGCGCGGGCGAAATTTACGACCAAGTATTTATGGTGAATCAGCAAGCGATGGAGCATTTTCAGCACCCGCTCACGAATATCGTGTATATGGGCATGGGCGAGCCGCTTTTGGCGTACAGCGATGTACTGGAAAGTATCGCGCATATCGCGTCGCCCGACGGCTTAAATATGTCGCCGAAACGGATTACGGTCAGCACTGCGGGCATCGCAAAAATGATAAAAAAACTCGCCGACGACAAGGTGCGGTTCAATCTCGCGCTCTCGCTACACGCCGCCGACGACACGAAACGCAACGAAATTATGCCGATAAACGAGTCGAACGACCTCGAGTCACTGACCGAAGCCTTGCAGTATTTTGACCAAAAAACAGGCAACCCGATTACGTTCGAGTACATCGCATTTCAGGGTTTTAACGATAGCATTGAAGATGCGAAAAACCTCCTCAAACTATGCAGAAAAGTGCCTGCCAAAGTGAATATTATTGAATACAATCCGATTGATGACGCGCCGTTTCAGAAGTCGAACGCGCATCGAGTAGATGATTTTGCTAAATATTTGAGCCAAAAAGGAATTTCGGTGACGGTGCGCAAATCGCGCGGACGGGATATAGATGCGGCGTGTGGGCAGTTGGCGAATAAAGGTTAAAATAACTGCGTTGTGCGAACGGGTCACTTATTTCTTTCATTCTTTTTTCTTGATAAAAAAGAACCAAAAAATCAAGACTTATTAGACTTGTCAGGCTACTCTTCGCGTAAAAAAGGAACACAGCCCAAACTTGCAGTTCCCAAATGGTCGCGCTTCGAACAGTGCGCTGTTTATCACCTTTTTACGCTCCGTTCCCGCCGACAATTCTAATAGGTCAGTCCCCAAACTCCTAAGCAATCGACCTTTTTTACCGTTGTAAAGAAAATAAGACTATTCCCATAATACAATTACATAATTATTTTATAAATAAAAATATGTTTCGTAAAATACTGATTGTTAGTATATTAACAATAAATTTATTTTTTAACGCTTCGGCGCAATTTATCAATCAAGACGCGAGCAGCGCGGGTTTTCAGCAGTTTTTAAAAAATAAAACCGTTTTTGTTTTGCAAGCCGACGCGAGTTTTAATATTGCGCTGCAAGCAGCCGTAAAAAAAACGTGGACTTTGGGCGCGTATGATTTTGTGAAAGAGGCGGATTTTGGCGCGAAGCAAATGGATAAAAACACGTCGTTTGTGTTGCCACAAAACCTGCAAGTACAAGGCGGCAACGGCAGCACGGCTACGCATTATTATTGGGCGGCGGTGAACGGCGGCAAAAAAAAATACGCCTACGAGGACGTAGTTGCCTTCGTTCCGTTCGATTTTTTTGGTAACGAAAAAACCTACGCTGCGTCGGCTTATCGCCTAGAAAACATGGTTGCTGCTTTGCAAGAAGGCATCAAAATAGGTCGCGACAAAAAATTGCAAAAAAGCAAAAACGGCTTGGTCGATGCGATGATTAGCATTTACCACAGAGCAGCCGTTGGCTTAAAAGCCAAAACTTTATTGGTAAATACCGAATATTTGGACGCTGCCGCGCTCGCTATATTCAAAAAAAACTATCCGTATCCGTTCAAAATGGCTACAACGCAAGAGATAAAAGCCGCTATTGCTAAAAAAGATGGCAAAACGGCGTATTTATTGCTGTCGCGGTCGCTCAATAAGCATATTTTTGCGATAGACGCAGCGACTGGAAAAACGCTTTACGCCGATTTCACGACGCAAAACGCTGGTTTGACGACCGACGATGTAAAGCGTTTTTGCAAAACGGCATTAGGCAAGTAAATAGCTAAAATAAAAATAAAATCGCTATGCAATTACTCAATCCATTACAAATACAACAAAAAACGGAGCGCATCGCCATCGAAATATTGGAGCATAATTACGCTGAAACGAATATTATTTTAGCGGGCATCAATAATAACGGCAGGCGGTTTGCGGAGCGACTGCAAACGGTTTTGGAGCGGCGCGCACCACATATTTTGTTCACGAAAGCAAATATTCGCATCAACCCTGCCGCGCCTACGGCTGCGCCCGCAACTATCGATATCGCGGCTGCCGACCTTGCTAATAAAACGCTGATTTTGATAGACGATGTAGCAAATACAGGGCGCACAATACACTACGCGCTACTGCCGTTACTCACTGTTTTGATGAAAAAAGTGGAGGTTGCAGTGTTGATAGACCGAAAACACAAGTCGTTTCCCGTGCAGCCCGATTATATTGGGCTGTCGTTAGCGACGACGATACAAGCGGATATTGCGGTCGATTTGGAGGAGAATGAAGGCGTTTTTTTGCATTGAAAACAATAGCCAATCCTTTTTTGCAATAAATTTCAGTCCATTTTATAGCCACTTTTTGATTATCTTTGTGCCATGAATTACTTAACATTAGAAAATATATCGAAATCTTACGCTGAAAAAACACTTTTTCGCGGCTTAAATTTATATATTAATAAAGGAGACAAAGTAGCCTTAGTGGCTAAAAACGGCACGGGCAAAACCTCGTTGCTGCGCGTTATCGGCGGTGTAGAACTCGCGGAAGCGGGCGGAAAAGTGGCGCATAATAAAGATATTAGGATTGGTTTTTTGGACCAAGAGCCACATTTTGAGTCCAATCAGACCATTTTGGACGCTATTTTTGACGATAGAAACCCGACTTTGCGCGCTATCAGTCGCTACGAAAAAGCGTTGCTGCTCGGTGCAGACGAAGCCGAAATGGCGACCGTTCTGAACGATATGGAGCTAAATAAGGCGTGGGACTATGAGCAGCGCGCCAAAGAAATACTCACTCGTTTGCGCATAGAAAACTGGGGACAAGCCGTCGGGACGCTTTCGGGCGGACAGCGCAAACGCATTGCATTAGCCAAAATAATCATCGACGAGCCTGATTTTTTAATCCTCGATGAGCCGACGAATCACCTCGACCTCGACATGATAGAATGGCTCGAGGATTACTTGTCGCAAATCGGTTTGACCTTATTTATTGTCACGCACGACCGTTTTTTCTTAGAAAACGTTTGTAATAATATCTACGAACTCGATAGAGGCGTGCTGCATAAGTACAAAGGCAATTATTCTTATTTTTTAGAAAAAAAAGCGGAGCGCGAGCTAAACGAAGCCGCGAACCTCGACAAAGCAAAAAGTTTGTACAAAAGCGAACTTGAGTGGGTGCGCCGTATGCCGCAAGGACGCGGCACGAAGGCAAAATCGAGGGTTGATGCGTTTGACGATATTAAGGCGAAAGCCGCAAAACGCCTCGCCGACGACCAACCCGAACTCGAAATAAACGCTACGCGCTTGGGCGCGAAAGTGGTAGAATGCTATAATGTAGGCAAAGGCTACAACGGCAGAACGCTGATAAAAGGCTTCGAATACAAGTTCAGACGCATGGAACGCGTAGGTATTGTGGGCAAAAACGGCGCGGGCAAATCCACTTTTTTGCGCTTGATAACGGGACAAGAAACGCCTGACGAGGGCAAAGTAGTGATAGGCGATACCGTTCTTTTTGGCTATTACGGACAAGACGGTTTGCAGCTCAAAACCGACCGCCGAGTGATAGATGTCATCAAAGATATTGCCGAATTTATACCGCTTTCGCGTGGACGCAAACTGACCGCCGTACAGCTTTTGGAGCGGTTTTTGTTCCCGAGCGAACAACATTATAATTATAGCAGCACGTTGAGCGGCGGCGAGCGCAGACGCTTATACTTACTCACGGTGATTATGAAAAACCCTAATTTTTTGATTTTAGATGAGCCAACGAATGACCTTGATGTACTGACGCTCAACGTTTTAGAGGAATTTTTGGACGATTTTCCTGGCGTGGTAGTGATTGTGTCGCACGACCGTTATTTTTTGGATAAGGTGGTCGACCATTTATTTATTTTTGAGGACGGCGGAAAAATCAAGGATTATAATGGCAAATACCAAGAGTATCGCGCCGAGCTTGCCGCTAAAAAAATAAGTGGTTACGATACTAATAATAGTACCATTTCGGCTCAAAATGCGTCTAATATAAGTGTAGAAAACGACCGAAAATTGAGCTTTGACGAGCGCAAAGAACTAGCGCGTTTGGAAAAAGAAATACAAAAATTGAGCGCGAAGCGCAACGATATATCTGCTGCGTTTAACGACGTGGCGAGCCTCACGCCCGACCGCATCAAGCAACTCTCCAAAGATTTGGACGCTATCGGCGAACAAATAGAAGAGAAGGAAATGCGTTGGTTAGAACTTGCCGAATTTGCCTAATAAGTAGCTTATCTAGACTAAAAAATGATAGAACAACGCATCGAGGCTTACAAAAATGTGGTCGTGCAGATAGCTACCCCGAACGCAATCGGCACTGGTTTTTATTGGCACGACGCAGGGCTGATAGTGAGCAACGAACACGTTGTACAAGGACATAAAACGGTGGTACTGAACGGCTACGGCTGTTCGGACGTACTCTCGCGGGTGCTTTTTACTGACCCAAAATACGACTTGGCTTTTCTGGAATTGCCGCTCGAACACGACTTCGAGACGGCAGAAATATGCACCGAAACGGTACGCGACGGCGACGAGGTACTCGCTATCGGACACCCGCTCGGCTTGCGATACACGGCTACGCAGGGCATCGTTTCGCGTGCCGAACGACTACATAACGACCTCCATTATATACAAATAGATGCGGCAATCAACCCTGGAAATAGCGGCGGACCGCTCGTAAACACCGACGGGCGCATCGTAGGCGTAAATACTTTTATCATTCGCGACAGCAATAATTTGGGTTTCGCGCTGCCTGCACACTATCTTTTGGAGAGTTTCGGGGCATATAAATTACACAAAAATAAGGTTGGGACGCGCTGCGCGGTATGCAGTAATTCCGTTTTTGAAGATACGATTGAGGATAATTATTGCCCATATTGTGGTACAAAAATTACTTTTTTTAGTAATTTAGACGACTACACGCCTACGGGAATTGCGGCAGTGATAGAGCAGATTATTAGCGCGACGGGTAGAGACGTGCGGCTTACTCGACGCAGCAATAACGCCTGGAAACTGCGCGAGGGCAGTGCGAATATCACGATTAATTACGACGAAAATACAGGTTATATCGCCGCGAAAGCGATGCTTTGTTTATTGCCCAAAGAAAATATAAAAACAATATATGATTTTTTGTTGCGACAAAACGAGCATTTAAAAGGCATCGCGATTAGCTTGTTCAATCACCAAATAATATTGTCATTAAATATTTACGATAAATACTTAAATATTAGTACAGCTAATAATCTTTTCGTATATTTACTGCATAAATCAGACGAATTAGACAATATTTTGATAGAACAATATGGCGCACTGCCGCGAATGGAGGGCGTGTAAATCAGTTTATAGTCATCAAAAAAATTATAATACATTACATACATTACAATTTTATAGCATGAATTTTCACTCATTTGAATATCAACGACCTGTATTAAGCACCTTTAAAGCAGATTTTGAGGCTGCGTTACTACATTTCGAAACTGCCGATACAATAGCGGAGCAGAACGCCGCTTTCGAGCAGATTACGGCTTTGCGCTCCGACTTCGAGTCGATGAATACGATTTGCTCTATTCGCCACACCGTGAACACCAAAGATGCGTTTTACGAAAAGGAAAACGACTATTTTGACGAAATTTCGCCCGATTACCAAGCCTTAGTGACGCAGTTTTACAAGGCGTTACTCGAGGCGCGTTTTCGTGCCGAATTGGAGCAAAAATGGGGACAGCAGCTTTTCGTCTTGGCGGAACTCAGCCTCAAAACCTTCGAGCCAACGATAATGAACGACTTGCAGGAAGAAAACCGCTTGTGTAGCGAATACACCAAACTTTTGGCTTCTTGCAAAATAGAGTTTCAAGGCAAAACGTACAATTTGAGCGGCTTGTCGCCAATAGAAACTGGCGCAGACCGCGCGTTGCGACAAGCAGCAAGCGAAGCAAAATGGAACTTTTTTGCACAAAACGAAGCTGATTTTGATAGAATTTTTGACGAATTGGTCAAAACAAGACATCGCATTGCGGTGGCTTTGGGCTACAAAAATTTTATAGAATTGGGTTATGCACGCATGAACCGCAGCGATTACACGCCCGAAATGGTGGCTAATTATCGCCAACAAATCTACGAACTCATCGTGCCTATCGCTACGCGGATTCGCGAGCGGCAGCAAAAGCGGTTGGGCTTGGATACACTATATTATTACGACGAAGGTTTTAGTTTCAATAGCGGTAACCCGCGTCCGAAAGGCAATCCTGAATGGATTGTAAATCATGCGCGGACAATGTACAAAGAGCTTGCACCCGAAACGCACGAGTTTTTTGAGTTTATGCTAAAAAACAACCTTTTGGACTTAGAAAACAAAGAAAACAAGGCCCCAGGTGGCTATTGTACCATGATTTCTAAATACCAATCGCCGTTCATTTACTCTAACTTTAACGGCACGAGCCACGATATTGACGTGCTGACGCACGAAGCAGGTCATGCTTTTCAGACCTACGAAAGCCGCAAATTTGGCATCTCGGAGTATCATTTTCCGACCTACGAGGCGTGTGAAATACACTCGATGAGTATGGAGTTTTTGACCTGGCCCTGGATGAAATTGTTTTTTGAGGAAGACTACGAAAAATATATGTTTTCGCACATCAGCGGCTCAATTTTGTTTTTGCCTTACGGCGTAGCCGTCGACGAATTTCAGCACTGGGTATATGAAAATCACGAAGCAACGCCCGCAGAGCGCAAAGCGGCTTGGCATAATCTAGAAAAAAAATACCTTCCGCATCGTCAGTCGGGCAGCAATGCGTTTTTGGCAGCAGGCGGTTTTTGGCAAAAACAATCGCATATTTATCAGTCGCCATTTTATTATATCGACTATACATTGGCGCAAATCTGCGCGTTTCAGTTTTGGAAACGCTCGCGCGAAAACCGCGAACTGGCATGGACGGATTACTTGCGCCTATGCAAAGCAGGGGGCAGTAAGTCGTTTTTGCAATTGGTGGATTTAGCTAAATTAGTGTCGCCGTTTGAGGACGGCTGCGTAAAAAGCGTAACGAGCGAAATAGAGGATTGGCTGTTAAGCATTGACGATACCAAATTTTAATATTGTCGAATGATTGTACTTTATAGAGGCGTGGGTTTGGTCGTTGCTTTTTTTGCTTGGTTTTTGTATCGTTGGTACAACACACGCAATTTGAGGCAGGCGTTTATGGATAGTTTGCCTGCGTTTTTCTTTATTGGTGTATGGATAGGCTTGTATTTTATTGTCACAAATTTATAAAAAATTGTAAAAATATATAATATGCAAACCCCCAATATTTCTACGCGCCGCTTAGTTTTTTATGCGGCATTAGCGGTTGCTTTTATAGCAACGATGTGGTATTGTTATGATATTCTTGCGTATATTCTGACCGCATGGGTGCTGTCGTTACTCGGGCGACCAATATTTAATTTGTACAGAAAAATAGGTTTTGGACAATACAAAATAGGTAACGCGCCTGCTGCCGCCCTCACTTTACTCACTTTTGCAGTGCTGATTGCAGGTATCGCGAGTTTATTTGTCCCGATGCTCTTAGACCAAGCGCACAATTTATCCGAAGTAAACTATGTCCGCTTAGGCAAAACTCTACAAGATCCGATAGACCAAACCGCGCAGACGCTTCGCTCCTGGGGCTGGATACCACGTGGACGCACTTCGGCTTTAAATAGCCTTCAGCAAAAAATAATTGGTGAGTTTGAGCCGTCACAATTACCCGTAATGGTCGGAAATATATTAGGGACGGCGAGCGAGTTTTTTATCGGTTTAAGTATCGTTATTTTTATACTCTTCTTCTTCCTAAAAGACGACCGCTTGTTCGTGAACGCGATTAGAGCGGTTGTGCCTGAGTCGCAGGAAGAAAAAATAGAGTTAATTATTAGCGATACGAGCAAAATGCTGACCCGTTATGTCACGGGTTTGCTTATACAACTCACCGTTTTCGCGGCTGGTATATCGCTCGCGCTGACTTTTTTGGGCGTACCGAACGCGCTGTTAATTGGTTTTCTGGCGGGTCTATTCAATTTAGTGCCTTACGTCGGACCGATTGTAGCGGCAGGAATTGGCGTATTATTGACTATCTCCTCCAATCTCGACCTCAAATTTTATAACGAGATGTTGCCGCTTATCGTCAAAGTACTAATCGCATTTAGCTGCACTCAGTTTTTGGATAACTTCATTTTGCACCCGTTAATTTTTTCTAACAGCGTCAAGGCGCACCCGTTAGAGGTATTTATCGCCGTTTTGCTGGGCGCAAAACTCGGCGGTGCGGCAGGCATGGTCTTAGCGACACCGTTATATACGGTGGGTAAAATCATTTTGCGCGCCTTTTTCCGCGAGTACAAATTCGTGCAATTCCTGACAGGCAGTATGGAAGCACCCTTACCTGAGGTCATACAAATCAATGACGCGCAAGACAGCATCACGAGTGCGGAGCTGAATTAATAAAACTTTTCGGAATTATATATTAATTGGCTAACCCTTATATTATAAGTCCTGTAAGGGCAATATATGGGTAGCAATATTGAATAAAAGGTTCGTAAAACTCCGTAGGAGTGATATATCGGTTGTTTTTTATTGATATATGCGCTACGCTAGTTCAGCCGCAAAAGCAAGTTTTCTTGCGCTTCGCTTGTTCATCTAATGGCATTTTACGGTTGTTTTCGCTATAATTTTGCGATTGATATATCACGTCTAACGGCGTATTTATTGACTTAGCCAACTATACATAATTCCGTTGGAATAATTGTAACCAAATGATTTCCCCTATGAAAAAAATTAGTGTAATTCTTACTGTTTTAATACTTGCGGTAGCGACTTTTGCTGCACCTATTCCACTTACTACTGCCCTCAAAAACGGTCAGGTACAAGCAACGCTACGCAGCGAAGGCGGTTTTGCGCGCAAATGTATTCGCCTCACGGTGCGCAATAAGACCAAAAAAACGTTGGAACTCCGATTAGCCGCAGGACAATACCTCGTGCCACGCGATACCGCAATGCAACGTATGCTGCTGAGCGAGACGTTGCTGCTCACGCTTACCGCAAACGCTACGGCAGACTATGTAATGTACGCTTTTTGTGCGCAACAGCACCACAGTTGCCCACTCACGAACGCTGTTTTTAGCATTGGAGCGCGCGCACCAAAACCCATTGCCGAACTCGCAGAGCTAATAGAGCAGCGCAAACTATACGATAAATTGGTGGCTCAGGAAGCCGTGTGGTGCTTAACGGATAACGCCAAAATATATCATATCTTATCCGAAAACGCTGCTGATGAATTGGCTTTGCGCCAATATGTAGCTGCCGTGAAAGGGATCGACCTTACCAAAATACCTGCCGTTAAACGCACCCGCGAAGTATATCAAGAGGTAGGCGTACAGCGTAAACAGTATTTGCCAGACCGCGACACTGTAAATTATAATACTACCAACACGCAGTACATCATCAAAAATATGAAAGTACGCGCTGCCGACAAAACAGGTGATACCGAAACTGACCCGACAGGCGATAAAACGCAAGAAATTAAAGCCGCACAAGGTACGCGCAACACGCAAGATAATGCGGACTACGAAGCCCAAAAGGCGTTGCAAGGTGCAAAAGTAAAAGAGATAAAAGGTGTGATGTCAGTCAATATAGTTGCGCCGTGCTTCGTTGCTATACAAATTATCAGCCCGACAGGCGCGCTGTTGCAACAAGTGTATCAATCACAAGACGTGGTACAAGGCAAAGCAAAATTACCATACAGCTACCAAGAATTTAATCTATCCTCAGGCATTTATCAAGTGCAGCTGATTGATGTTGCGACTAAGCGAGTCTTGCAAACGGACACCGTTTTTGGTGATTAGTGTTCAGTGATTAACGATTAGTCAGTATTCAGTGATTAACGATTAGTCAGTATTCAGTGATTAACGATTAGTCAGTATTCAGTGATTAGTGATTAACGATTAGTAGTCGGAAAAGTATTAAATTTATAAATATAAATATAAATAAAAAAAATATGAATTGTATTCTTACGGGTGCAACCAAAGGTATTGGTCGTGCTTGCGCGCAACGGTTTGCCGCCGAAGGCTGCGACCTTGCGCTATGCGCGCGCACCGAAGCGGATTTATTGGCTTTAAAGGCAGAGTTGGAGGCTGCTGCGCCAAATATCCGCATTTTCACACAAGCGTTCGATATTCGCGATACTGCCGCCGTGAAAACGTTTGGCGCGGCTGCGATTGCGTTTTTTGATAATAAAGTCGATATTTTGATTAATAACGCGGGCGTTTTCTTGCCTGGCGCGATATCGAAAGAAGACGAAGATACGCTCTCGACGCTTTTGGAAACGAATTTGTACAGCGCGTATCACCTCACCCGTGCGGTGTTGCCTGCTATGTTGCCGCATCGTAGCGGACACATATTTAATATGTGCAGCATCGCGTCTATCACGGCATACCCGACGGGCGGGTCGTACAGCATCTCCAAATTCGCGCTTTTGGGCTTCAATAAAGTGCTGCGCGAAGAGATGAAGCCGTTGGGTGTGCGCGTGACGGCGTTGCTACCTGGCGCAGTGCTTACGCCTGCATGGGGCGGAACTACGCTTCCAGATACGCGATTTATCCGGGCTACCGATATTTCAGATGCGCTTTGGGCGTGCTACAAATTGAGCGACAGCGCGGTGGTAGAGGAGTTGTTGATTCGTCCGCAAGAAGGCGATATATAGGTTATTTGTTTAGGCGAAAGCCAAATGAATTATACTCAATGCAAATTTTTTTAGATAATTTAGGTTTATAGTGAGCCTAAAAATAGGATTAATTGGCTCATAGATAGCACAAATAAACACAGAAATATAATAAACCTGTGAAAATCTGTGTAATCTGTGAGCAAAAATGTTCTACCAACATCATTTCAAATAAAATAACATGACTGCAAAACTAATTTTTGATATTGCGAACGGGCTAACGCCGTTCGCGTGGCTGGTGCTGCTAATCGCACCGAAATGGGATTATACGTTCAAGCTTTTGACGACGATTTGGGTCTGCATACTGGCTATATTATATATAGTGATGCTTTTGCGGGGCGGCGACGGATTTTTGTTCGAAAGTTTTGGGAGCATCGAGGGCATTCGCGGATTATTCCAAAACGACTACGCGCTCACCGCAGGCTGGATACACTATTTAGCGTTCGATTTGTTGGTCGGTTGCTCTATTGTTAAGCAGGGCTTGATGTACGGTATTCCGCGTTGGCTGTACAGCTTGGCGTTGCCGCTAACTTTTATGTTCGGACCTGTGGGCTATTTATTTTTTAAAATAACGACCTTGAAATATACTTGGAAGTTGTAATTTTTTATTATAAATAAACACCAAATGGACTATTTTATTATTTATAAACCATTCAATATATTGTCACAATTTACGCCTGAAAAGGAGGGTCAGCGTACACTCGCCGACCTGTACCCGTTTCCGAAAGATGTGTACGCCGTAGGGCGATTGGATTATGACAGCGAAGGTTTATTGATATTAACGAACGACAAAACGCTCAATGCCGCTTTGCTTTCGCCACAAAAAAAGCATACTCGAGAATATACCGTACAAGTAGAGGGCGACGCGACCGACGCTCAATTGCAGCAACTCGCCGCAGGCGTTACGATAAGTATAAACGGCAAAAAGCACCAGACGCTGCCCGTTTCGGCGAGCCGAATAGATGCACCGACACTCCCCGAACGCTTGCCCGCTATACGTTTCAGGGCAGCTATACCCACTATTTGGCTTCGGTTAATATTGACCGAAGGTAAAAATAGACAGGTGCGTCGCATGACCGCCGCCGTAGGTTTGCCTACGTTGCGCTTAGTGCGCACCCGCATAGAAAACTTGGTGTTGCCCGAAGACGTACAAAGCGGCGCAGTATGGAAGATGGAGCGAGAGGAATTGTACAGGTTACTAAATATTAGATAGCAATCAGGTAAATGTGGGATATTGAGTAAAAATTGGATGTAAACAAAAAAATATGTTTTTATTTACCAAAAATTAGTTCACAAAAACGAGTTTGGCACGATTATTGAAAACTATATTAATGTAGTTAGGTATCAAAAAAGCTAATCACAAAAATAAGTTTTAAGTTTATAACTCACCCTGTATTTTTTCCTCATTTATCTGACCTTTAATTTAATCATGTTCTTCAATCTTC
Organism: Saprospiraceae bacterium; assembly: GCA_043778315.1. Lineage (GTDB taxonomy): Bacteria > Bacteroidota > Bacteroidia > Chitinophagales > Saprospiraceae > JBEEMU01. Next base: position 17,432 of record JAYWGJ010000335.1, read on the forward strand.
TTTTCGCTTTCGCTACGGCTACCACATTAAACACTACCACACCTACCACTACCACTACCACTACACCTACATCTGACGCGGTGACTGTGCAAACACAAACCTCAGAAAACGGTATTTTCTACAAAAACAACGCTAATACGCTCAACCTTAACAGCTACAACCGCGTAGTAGTACAAAGTGCAGACGAGGTGATTGTTTCTAATCCATTCGTTTTGCATACTTTTGAAGCGGCGACTACCAGTACAGGCAACGAACTTATGCCAGAAGGCATCGAGCAAGAGCGCGTTCCTATCATCAACGGCTTAGAAGATTTTTAGTCAAAAAACGTACTAACAAATGCACGAAAAAAGTACATTATAACAGGTGTAAAAAGGGAATACACAATAAACTTTGGAAAGGAAAAATTTGGTTTTATAGTAAATTTGGTGGCACGTTGCTTTCCCTCGCGGAGCGCAACGTGTTTTTTTTGCGATATTCCCAAAATAAAATAGGAAGAGGGAATTTTTTTTATTGTAACTTTGTTGTATAAAATACCAATAAAAAATAAACGACTATGGCAATACTCAACGAAGTGCTACGCGAAGTAGAAAACATTTTTACGGCGTATTTGGAGGCGAACGGCTTGCGGCGAACGCCAGAACGTTACGCCATATTGAGCGAAATATACAGCCGGGACGACCATTTTGATGCCGAAATACTGTATATTCACATGAAAACGCAGCAATACCGCGTCAGTCGCGCTACTGTATATAATACTTTGGAGCTGCTCATCAACTGCGATTTAGTCAAAAAACATCAGTTTGGCAAAAACTTGGCGCAATACGAAAAATCTTACGGATTTAAGCAACATGACCATGTTATTTGTGTCGATTGCCGCAAGGTAGTAGAGTTTTGCGACCCGCGAGTGCAACAGATAAA
>JAYWGJ010000336.1:0-1819 GCA_043778315.1 Saprospiraceae bacterium
CTTTATTAGATGAAATTTATTTTAAGTATGCGTATAAAATTGGTCATGGATTAAGACTTACTAAAATTAACGGAATTAACGACTATTCGGCTAACGGAAGCGTCCCAAATAAGTTACGGTATTCTGACTTGTCTTTCGAGCCAAAACTGCGTTAGATTTCCTTCGCCAGTTCGCTTGGCTTGGGTTTCGTTACGATACACAGCAGCACTTCGTGCGTTCACTTCGTAAATGCGATTTAATATCGCTTTTACTTGTTCAGCCTCAAATGTGCCTTGTTTTATTTTCCTCCCTTAGGGGAGGGTAGGTGGGGCTAACAAAATCCTGCGTGACAATATTCAGTACATTATTTTCTCTTCATTCCTTATTATCCGCAACGGCAATAAGGTTTTTTTGTTTTAAGTTCGAGGGTAAAGTATATTATATGCAACGGTTCTCGGTGCTTATTTTTTTACAACAAAAAACAGCCATACTATGATATTTCTACCGTTTCTTAGTTGGTTTTGTAGTTGGTACACTCGGTTTTTCTATCTGCAAAACCGTAGGCGCGGATTTTGAATGGTATTTCAAAATCTATCCTATGCTCTTCGCGCCGTCAATATCAAAACAATGGCTAACCATGCACCTCAAGCCGCAAATTCCATAGCAATCAGGTCTTCTTTTGCTTTTTTGCGGTAGCAACGAAAGTACTCGGGGTCACGAAACAGCTTCACGTTACTCGATAAACGTTCGGTGTCCATTCCTTTTTCGGGTGCAGGGTTAGCGCAAGGCGTACCGATGATGCGAAGGGTCCGAAAAGAAACCCCAGTACAAAGTGTCCGAATTTTTTACCATGATACTTTGCCGCATCAGACTTACCTTCGGTGCAGCTATCCATATCAACGTCGGGCGCGGCGGTAGTTGCGACGGTCGCTCCATAAAGAGGCATACCGCCAATAATTGGCACACCATCTGTTTTTTGTGTGAACGCCGCAGTTTGCTGTATCAATGTACCGAAACTGAGTAGTAAAATAGCAATAAAGATTTGTCCTTTTTTCATGTTTGTATGATTTAGTTGATGGATAGTTTGCTTTATCTTCCTACCGTTTCTTAGTTGCTTTACTCGTCGGTGCTGTCGGTTTTTCTATCTGCGAAACCGTAGGTGCGAGCGGCGTTTTAGGTGCGGCTTCGGGCGCGGGCGGGTTGATGTTTACGAACGACGGCGCGTCGCTATCATCTCCATTATTTTGTTTAAAATAGAAAAATAAACCTGCCAAAAACAGCGCGACGACCACAAACGACGCTAAGGTCGCCCAAAGCGTAGTGCCGTAGTAGGATTGCGGCTCAAACCGCATTTCTACCGTGTGTTGCCCTGCGGGAACGCGCAAGCCGCGTAGCGCGTAATCGGTTTGAATGAAGCCGTTTGGCACTAATTTATTGTCAATATATACGTTCCAGCCCTTCGCCGACGGATAATATACTTCGCTGAATAGCGCGAATTGCTCCGTTTTTGCGTCTGATTTATAAGTCAATTTTTCGGGGTGATACGCGGTGAGTTTGATGGTATTTGCGGTGTCATATTGTATGGTTAAGCCTTGCAAATAAGCGGCGTTGTCTTTGCGAACGACGGCTTTGCGCGCTGCGTCGAGCCGACCGATAGAGTCGAGTTCGGCATCGGGCGAATCCACTATTTGTACTTCGCGCACAAACCACGCGTTGCCCATATTTTTAATGGGCTGCAATTGGTCTTTGGGTCCGATAACGTATTTTGTGTTAAACAAACCATATACTGCCATATATTCGTTGGGTTTGCTAAGGTATTTTTCAATCATATTTTGTATTA
>JAYWGJ010000337.1:0-18307 GCA_043778315.1 Saprospiraceae bacterium
TACCGCGAACTGCACGAATTTAACCGCTATCAAACGATAGTAGAAAGAGCGGTGACGGAGGCAAAAGAACAAAAAATGGCAACGATTTGGTCGCGACTGCCGCGACAAGAGGGCGTTTATTTGCGCAGCCGCGACGAAGCGGAACTGATACGCGAAGACCTCAAAACAATCCGTATGCAGGTGCGCGAACAGTACGGCGAGTCGGTAGCGGGCTTGATTTTGAGCGCGAATCAGTCGGACGACATCGCACGCGGCAAACCGTTAGCTTCGCTGCGCCCGTTTGCGTTGCCGTTGGTATTAAAAATTGCCGAAGAGCTAAAAATTGATTTTAAAAAATACGGTTTAGTGTAGTAATATCAACCGAGAAAACTCACAAAGAGAAATGATGGAAGTTCTAAAAATCATAGAAACAATTGAACTGAAAGAGCAAGTAAAAAAACAAGTATTTGAATTATGGAATGCAGAATATCCTCAAAAACTTTCTTACGATAGTTTAGCTGAATTTGATGCCTATTTACTAAAACTCTCCAACCCGACAAATTATTTATTGATTAATGATAATCGATTGATATTAGGTTGGGCTTTTACATTTGACAGAGAAAATGAAAAATGGTTTGCTATTATTTTGAGCCAAATAATTCAAGGAAGAGGATTTGGTAAAAAGTTACTTGACGAACTTAAACAAACAGCACCTATTTTGAATGGTTGGGTTATAGACCATAATAATGATAAAAAACAGAACGGAGAACTTTATATAAGTCCATTAAAATTTTATGAAAAATGTGGTTTTGAAATACTTATGCAAGATAGACTCGAGTTAGACAAAATTTCAGCCGTAAAAATAAGATGGACAAATAATAAATAAGCATGCAAAAAGTTATCTTAGAAGACTTGGGGCGCGTCGATTTCAAAACAGCGTGGGACTATCAATATGAATTGCAACGCGCCATTATTGCACAAAAAAATGAGCGCCGCGACGACCCCGAATATGCCGCGCCCTTGCTGCCGCACCGCTTTCTTTTTTGCGAACACACGCCTGTATATACGCTCGGCAAAGCGGGAAAAATAGCGCATTTATTGCTTTCGGAGACGGAGTTGCAAAGCAAAAATATTGATTTTTACCCGATAAATAGAGGCGGCGACATCACTTTCCACGGCATCGGGCAAGTGGTGGGTTATCCGATATTTGACCTCGACCGCTTGTTTACCGACATCGGTAAATACGTCCGCTACCTAGAAGAGGCGGCTATTCGCGTCTGCGCCGACTACGGCATAGTAGCGCAGCGTAGCGACGGTGAGTCGGGTGCGTGGCTCTGCAACGCGGACGGGACGCGCTGGCGAAAAATATGCGCCGTCGGTATTCACCTTAGCCGTTGGGTGACGATGCACGGCTTTGCTTTTAATGTGAACACCGACCTCCGTTATTACGACCACATCGTGCCGTGCGGCATCGCCGATAAAGGCGTAACTTCGCTGCAAGCGGAACTCGGCAGAATAGTACCCGAAGCGGAGGTAAAAGCTAAAATTTTGCGCGAATTTAGTAATTTATTCGAAATTGATTTTATTGTATCATAAAAAAATGTCTCTACTTTACCTTAGTTGGAAAAACTGCTTCGCTAAGCCGCTCACCTTTTTGCTGACGTGGGTTTTGCTCTCGCTCGGCGTAGGATTAATGGTGTTTTTATGCTTAATAAATTATCATTTAGAACAACAATTTGACCGCAATTTGGCGGGTATCGACCTCGTAGTAGGCGCGAAAGGCAGCCCGTTGCAGCTTATTTTGTCGGGTATTTATCATATTGACAACCCTACGGGCAATATCAAATTGCGCGATGCCGCTTTTTTGATGCGCAACCCGAATATCGCGCAAACGATACCGCAGGCACTCGGCGACAGCTACGAAGGTTTCCGCATTTGCGGCACTAATCATGCTTACGCGAAACTCTATAAAACGCGGTTGCAAAAAGAGTCGAAGCTCTGGGATAAGGATTTTGAGGTGACGATAGGCAGCACGGTTGCCGCGCAAGGCGGCTTAAAAGTGGGCAGCGAATTGGTGAGTTCGCACGGCTTGACGCTCGAGGACGAAAACAAACACGCCGAACACCCCTATAAAGTGGTCGGTATTTTCGAGCCGAACGGCAGCGTGATTGACCAAATCATACTCACCTCCATATCGAGTGTATGGCAAATGCACCAACACAACGAAGCACCGAAAGGCGCGCCACACACCGATAGCCTGCAAACCGCCGACGACCTCGACCGCGAAATAACAAGTCTTTTGGTGTTTTACAAAGACAAAACGTCGCTTACCGCGCTCAATCTGCCGCGCATTATCAATCAAAATACGCCGTTGCAAGCGGGTTCGCCCGTCATGGAAACGCACCGATTATACGATTTGGTGGGCAACGGAACACTGCTTTTGCGCTGGATTTCGTACTTGATAGCGGCAGTATCGGCGTTGAGCGTATTCATCGCGCTGCTCGGCGCGCTACACGACCGCCGCTACGAACTCGCGCTGATGCGCACGATGGGCGCGTCGCGCCGAACGCTTTTTACGGGCGTTTTGCTCGAAGGTTTTATCATCGCTGTATTAGGAACGATTGGCGGGTTTGTATTAGGACACGGAGGCGCGCAAATAGCAGGTTATTTTATACAAAAAACATGGCATTATAGTTTAAACGGGACTGTTTTCTTGAAAATGGAGGCTTATATTGCCGTTTTTGCCTTGCTGCTTGGTGTAGTAGCCGCGTTTATTCCTGCCGTGAAAGCGGCGCGAACTGATGTGATTGCGAACTTGAAACGGTAGATTTGGGGTAATTTATTGTAATTTATTACTTTATTACTTCGTCTTTAAAACTCAATTTTTTTAAGGTTGGAGCTTTATAATAAGCAACCGCGACCACTAAAAGCGTCATCGCGCCGCCAAAAATAACAGACGGAACGGTACCTAAAAGTGCTGCCGCCGCACCCGACTCAAACGCACCAATTTCGTTCGAGGAGCCAATAAACATACTATTGACCGCCGAAACGCGCCCGCGCATATCGTCGGGCGTGTATAATTGCATGATAGTAGTGCGGATAACAACCGAAATACTATCAAATAATCCTATCATAAACAGCGCGACAAGCGATAGGTAAAAATTAGCCGATACCGCAAAAACTATCGTCGCCAAGCCAAAACCCGCTACCGCCCAAAGCAGGTTGCGACCCGCGTACTGCATCGGCGGTTGATACGCCAATACGAACGCCATAATTCCCGCACCGACAGCAGGTGCAGCGCGCAAAAGACCTAAGCCTTCCGCGCCAACGTGCAGTATATCCTTAGCAAAAACAGGCAGCAAAGCGACCGCGCCGCCAAACAAAACAGCGAACAAATCCAACGAAATAGCGGACAAAATAATGGGCTGGTGCCGCACATACGTCAGTCCTTCGCTGATGCTTTGCCATATCGTGATGTCCGCGCTTTTGGGTGGCGGAAGTGGTCTGTTTTTTATAAATAATAAAGCTATAAACGCAATGATAACAAGGCTTGCGGCTGTGCTATACGCCGCAACCGCACCCGCAAAACCGTAGAGCAAACCGCCGATAGCTGGACCCGAAATCGCGCCGAATTGCCAAATGGTGCTGTTCCAAGACGACGAATTGATGTACGCTTCTTTGGGTACTAACTGCGTCATTAGCGCAAAGCTCGATGGCGAAGCAAAACCGCGCGCCAATCCGTTCAAAAATACCGCTATATAAATAGGGAAAACGCCCAAAACGGGTAGTATTTCGGCTTGCTTGTACGCAAATAAAAATAATATACTCACGCTAATCAACATCAAAATATAACAATATTGCACGATGCGCCGCCGATTGTAGTGGTCGGCGACGTAGCCCGCAAATAGCGAAACGCTGAGGGCAGGCACGGCTTCTATCAAACCTACCAAACCGAGCGAAAAAACGTCGTTCGTGAGTTCGTACAACTGCCACCCGACAACCACCGATTGTATTTGTACATAAATGGTAATCAGGAGTTTGGCGGTGACGTACCATCTAAATTCGGGTTGCCGCAAGGCAATGTATGGGTCGTGTTTGGGGTCTGACATTTTTTGTTTTTGAGAATGTGCGACGAAACGCTGTTTCGTCGTGGAAAAGAAAGAGCAGCGTTAAAAAAAGGCTTTTTTTCGTGGTATTTATTTTAGATGGTGTAAAATTAATGTGTAAAGATAGTCAAAATTTTAATACAAGTAGAGCGAAACGCCGTTTCGTCGTGTAGAATATATCAACGAAACAGCGTTTCGTTGCACTTATCAACGAAACAGCGTTTCGTTGCACATCGCAAACAAAAAGCACTTACACATTTTTAAATGCGTAAGTGCTGGATTGTTAAGTGCGTGCCAAAAATAAAACTGAAGCGAGTATCGGTATTTATATGTGCAGTTGGCGTATGGTTTGTAATATACTAATAAAAGAAAAAATGATGAAATCATATACTTATTAGCTAATACAGAAACCTATAAGGTTTTTAAAATCTTATATATCTAATTATCAATTACTTACACAATATTTTTAGTATAATATATGTAGCCAATTAATATATAACTCTATAACGATTGTCAAAAATCGTTAGGTCGCTTTTGTTTCATTTTACTCTACTTATCTCTGTATCTATATACGTAATTTTCTGCAATTTGTTAATATCGGACATAGGTGTTTTTTTTGGTGCGAATTTGAAGGGGGAAAGGGGTTACTAAATAAAAAATACCCCTACACCTGTTATAATAAGCGAGAGTGAAAGGCTGATGCTATAACTCTTCCAAATAATCGACAAAAGCGTAATCGCTATTGATAAAATAGTACTTATCTTCGTCTATCTTTGCTTGAATACGGTCAAACCCTCCGTTTGCATACTCTTCAAGTAAGGTTTGAAGGTCGGTTATTTTTTGCTTTACTTCGTCTTCCGATATTTTTTCCAATTCATAAAGGTCGGTATCTGTTTTTTCTAATAACGCCATAAAAAGAAAATTAACAAGGTCGGACGCTGTCCATTTTTGCGGCTTCCACTCTTTTATTGGCATAAATGTAAGTGTTTTGCCGTTATCGGGCAAAGGTACACGATTATTTGTACGCATACCCAAAAAAGCTGCATATAAGTAAAATTCGTACACCGTTGAAAAAAATTTACCTGTACGGGTTTTTACTTCGTCACTACTGCTTTGAATTGTAGCGTAGTAATCGATTAATCCGCGATGCTGTTCGGTGTAACGCGGGTTTTTATCCTTAAAAGATTCTAAAATTTCTTTCATTTCAGTTTTTTTATACTAATGTTAAGCGTATTGCGGTTTGCACGCTCTTCTTCGGCTATATTAGGCTCAATAAGCGTGAGACTACCTAATTTGTCACCTAATTCATTGATAATTCGGGTGCGTAAACCTTCATTTAGTAGTTCTTTACTCGTGATAATGCTCTGACCGTAAACCTCTGCTGTTGTCCTGCAAAAACCAATGATGTAGTTATCACTAAACTTCGAGACGGGAGAGTCGGAAATAAATGTGTACAGATTAGCGGAGTCGCTACTCTTTTTGGCAGAAATAATCGCCATAATAACAGCTAATTTGATTAAAATAATATTAGAGTCATTCGGCGAAGATATATCATAGCCGTTATCATCTACGTTTTTAGGCATATAGGTTTTACCCGTTTTTACTAATACAATCTTACCGCTTATCGCTCTATTTTCGGCAGTCATTCTCGAAAAATGTTTATTCGATTCCGCTTCTAAACGTTCAATCAAACTTAAAAAAACACGCTCCCGAGTATTATCTACAATATTTTTAAAGTGCTGCATCAAATTTTTGCGCGTTTCTTTTTCCAAAATTTCGGGCGTATTTTTATGTGTTACCAATCCTTTTAGTTTTTCCTCTGTCGCGATTTTTGCGTTTGTTTCTCTTTCTATTATTCTTTTATAATTATTTTCTTGGCTCGTGTATTTGGTTTTGTCTGCTGTATTATTTCTGTATTCTGTCTTGATATTGTAAGACTCTCCTTCTTGAATACCGCTTCTGCTTATTAATCGTTCCTGCTCTTGTTGTAGTTCGCCTAATTTCAACTTTTTGGTATCTATTACTTCTTTTAGCTCCTTTATGTCTTTACGATAGCGATTTATTCCGCTATCTACGTTCAAAATATCACGCTTCATAAAGCCAGCATGACTTGCCAACTCGGTATAATTTTTAGAAAAGTCGTAGTGTTTTACTTCGTCTTGCACAAGCTCCTCAACTTTTTGGTCTTCCTGTAATTTGCTTTGAATTGTCTGCCATGCTTCCGACCCTTCTTTTGCTTCCCTGCCGCAAAGGTAACATCGTTGCTTTTCCAACATTTCCGTTAAATAAGGTGTAGTAGGTATATTTTTAGGCAGAAATGATGCTTTTTTAAAAGCATCAATTTTTTCATTTGCTAGTTTTGCGGCTTGCTTTTCAACCTTTTCGGCTTGTTTTTTATCATTATAGTGTTTCATTCTTTTTTCAAAATCGTCAGCAACATTATCAAAGCCCATTAAAAGCCATTTTTCGCTAAATAGGCGGACCTGAAAATCTAATTTTTTCTTTTCCAAATCGCCTTCCAGTTTTTTAATTTCTTTCGCACAACTATCAATTTTGTCTTTTAAATTATTGATTTTAGTAGCATCTTCGTGCTTATCTATCAATGTATTCATTGCTTCGTCGACGCGTGCTAATTCGGCTTGTGCGTTTTCTAAATCTTTTTGCGCTCTACTTATTTTTTCTTCTGCTTGTTTTTTCAAGCATTCTTGTTCTTCCGATTTATTTTTATCCGATGAAAAACGTTTTTGCGTACCCTGATAATCATCTTCTGCAGCTTTAAGGGCTGTTGCCGCAATTGCTTTATAAATATCAAATTCCTTAATATTTGATAAAATATTAATCGCCTCTATTAACGTTTCACTTTTTTTAAAATCAATTAAACTATCAACTTGCTCTCCTTGAAACCACATGTAAGGCTTAACATTTTCGGGCATTAGCCTATCTAATATTCTATCATAATCTGTATCTTTAACAGGTTTGAAATTGATTATATCAAATTCTTCAATATATAATTCGCTCTTAAAGTCGCCCTTCCATTCGTTTTCACCTATCTTTTTAGCCTTAAAAGAACGAATGATTTTATACTCAACAGGCGTTCCCTGCTTCGTCGTCTCGACGGTCATCTGAACACATGCCTCTACTGATTCATCGATAGCACATTCGTTTTTCGCCCTATCAGCAATTAAGGCATGACCTACTGTTTTTGTCGCCGTAAATTCACGTCTGATAGAATCGAAAACTTTATCGTACCGAAGCCAATAAAAAGCATCGTAGATTTTTGATTTTCCTGCACCATTATCGCCTATAATGATATTCAACCCTTTGTTAAAGGTTAGTTCATTTTCGCCCGAATAGCATTGAAAGTTATTTAAAACAAGTGATTTGATAAACATAATAATATTTTATTGTTCGGTGTAGAGATTATTTATTTAAAGTTACTTATTTTTCTAACCACCTTATTTGCCTCTTCATTATTTTTAACTGCGGTTATCACTGTTTTAAATAACTCTACAATAGGGACGCTTTTTTCGTGCAGATTGAGCAACTCAACGTTTTCCTCGTTTAGCAAATTGTGTTCTTGCACAATAGGGTCACGCATAAATTCTTTTAATAGGTCTAAATTAGTCATGCTTTTTTAATGTGATAAATTTTCGTGAATAGTATGAAGGTTTAAATTATAATGTGCGCATATTTCGGAGAGTTCGCCGATTGCTTCATAACGGTTTTTAGCCATAAATGCAAAATGCGCTACTCGTTCCAATTCTTTTGTAACAAGGCTTCGTTCTAACGAAAACAAGTCTGAATTTTCCGCAATTTGCGGTACAACAACTAAGTCATGTATTGTTGCGGTGTGCTTACTGCCGTCTTTCGGCTTGCGCAACACCCGACCGCGCCGTTGAATAAACTGACGCGGATTGCCTGTGCTTGAACAAAATATTGCCATTTGCGTTTTCGGCACATCAACGCCTTCGTCCAAACATTTCATAGAGGTTAATACATCGATTTTGCCTTGTGCAAAATCACTCAATATGCCCACTTTATTAGGCGTTTCGCCTGTAAAACTGACTACTTTTAGGTATCTGTTTAGTTTTTGTATTTCATTATTATACACCTCGATTAAGTGATGCGTTATAGTTTTTTTATTCTCTTCATCATCTAAATCTTCTTCAAATTGAGTATTACCTTCGGGAACATAAACAAATGTATAGTTTAATTTACCATGTACTTCAAGGTGTTTTTGCAAAATCTCTCTCACAACGCCCAATTTATTTTCGGCTTTATGAATGATGCGTTTTCTCGCTAAAAGCAAGCGTTCTACAATACCTTTTTTTACCAAATCATTATCCTTTGTGAAAAATTTGGCTAACTTTTTTGATATTTCCATATATTCTGTATATTCCGTATCTGTTAGTGTTACGATGTGAGGATAGTAATAATACGCGCACAACGGCGCACCTTCTCTACCTTCATCTATCGCTCGTTCCATAGAAAAAGAATAAGTATAAGGTTCTTTATCTTTAAAAAAATATTCCATTTGCAAACTACCCTCTTCGTCATAAATACGTTTAGGCGTTGCAGATAATCCTATGCGTTTTGTTAAATGCACACTCGGCAGTACTTCTAATACTTTCGGAAAACCAATATTATGCGCTTCGTCGGCTATAAAAAAAGTATCTTTTGGCAGTTTTTTAAAAACATTCTGAAATTTTTCTCTATAAAAAGACGCATAAGTGCAAATAATCACAAAACTTTCATTTTCTCTCTTTATTTCTGACAACAAATTGCCGATAGGTTTTTGCCAATCATATTTAGACGAAACAAGTATAATATTTTTGCGCATATTAAACAACGCTAATTCGCCGTTCCATTGTGTCACTAACGAGCCTGTCGGCACCACAATCACGGCTTGATACACGCCCGATTTACGATATTCATTGAGCAAACAATTCAAGGCTGTTATCGTTTTGCCCGTGCCTGTTGCCATCGCAAATATACCCGAGTAGTCGTTTGCAACCCAATTTTCGTAAGCCTCCGTCTGATACGGTCGAGCGACAGAGCCGTAAGGAAAACGCGGTGCTAAACGCTCGGCGCGTAGTTTTTTGTCCGCGTCTGCCAGTATTTTTTTGAGCTGCGGATTATTGTCGGTCGCACTCGCTTTTTTCTGTACCAAATCCGTTTCTTGTACCAATAATTCATTAATATCTTTACCACCAAAGTCTTGTTGTATCGCTATTTCTATTTGTGCAAACGATAGGTATTCTACAAAAAAAGCCGCAAAACAACCAATTTAGGTTGTTTTGCGGCTAAAAATGTTTGTTTCAAATCTATTCTACAAAAATATCAATGATTGCGTGTACTTCTTGCGCTGCAATTTTCACAGTAAAATCATTAGTTGCGAATTGTTCGCTTAATAGTTGTTTTACAAAATTGACTAAAAACCAACACGCCGATTGTTCCCTGAAAGTCAAATCAAAATAAGATTTTGCGTGACGTTTTGGAATAATAATAGCACGACCGTTGTCGCTTTTTTCGAGTATTGCATAGGCTGTTGCTGTTTCTGCTAATAAAAACCAATTTTTTGAAGGTGTGCAAAAAGCGCAATTACAGTTCGGTTTTTCCAACTGATTGTAGTGCTGATATTCGTAAATTTCGCAATGTTCGGCTTTCAACCATGATTTATAAGGTAAAATAACATTGCATTGATACGTTCCGTTGAACAAAAACGCATTTTTTTTGATGTCACGCCTTACGGCAAAATAGGCTTTTCCTTGTGGTTTTAATAATGCTGAAACTTCCATTAAAATATGCGTTTGTTCTTCGGGCAACAAAACATTCAAAACGTAATTGCAAATGATTGTATCAAATTTCCCTTGCGGATATTCGGGTGCGTAATGCGGGTCGTAAGCCGTAATTTCTATGTTTTTTGTTTTCAAAAACTCAAAATCAATGCCCAAACCGCTCCCAAAATCTAATACGCGCCCTATAATGCAGTTTTGTTTCAATAATTGCATGATAGGAAACGAAGGACGCACACGTTCTTTTGTTGTTTGATACGCTAATGCGTTTTGCGGTAATTGATATGCTTTCATTATTTGTAAATCCAATCAGGCGAAAAACCTGTATTTGTTGCGATTTGAATAAGTGGCGTAATCGTTTCGTTTATTTTTTGTTTGAAACTTTCTTTTGATAATGATTGAATTTCCCGAACATCATTATTAAAAAGTAATACATAATCTTCTATAAATTTGCCATTTTTAGGTTGATTTAGAATTTCATTAAAAGCAATGTATTGTAAATTTGAAAAATTGTCTAAATACGTTTTTAAAGAAGGCAGCGAATTATTTTTTGCAGAATTGATGTTTTTAGGAATTGGTGCCAAATTCCAAACCAAATCGTGCGTCACAAAACTCCAAGGAACAAAATGGTCAAGGCTAAAATCGCTTTTATTCATAATTTGATTAGAATAAATACAGCGAATTTCTTGATTTTCTAAAATAATGTGCCAAAAATTACGCGCTGCTGTCAAATTACGCGCTTGTGGCGAATTTAATTTTTCAATAATATTTGGCACATTTGGGTTGTTTTTTTGCAAGTATTTCAATAAATGCCAATAAGTAAAGGCTTGCAAAATACTATAATGTTTTTTTATATAGTCAGTCCAATCGTCATTTATAATGATACTTGTTTCGTTTTCATCAAAATAATATAAACTCAAATTGTCTTTGATTTTCGATAATTCTACAACTTTAGGATTTTTCTGCACATCAATCATTCCACGCAAATCTGCGGCAAACCAAGGCGTAAGAAAGCGATAAGGCACATATCTACCCAACGGACGGACTTCTGTAATGGCATTTTTGAAAATAAAAGCGGCTATTTCTGTTTTTTTTACATCATCGGAAAGCGTAAAATTTGCTTTAATACTTTGTGCATATTGAAAAACTTGGTCTTGTTTTCCAAACGATAATTTGAAATAATGTACGGGATACCAAACCTCTGCAATCATTTTCGAGAGTAAACTATCAATTGTAATTTGCTGTTTATTTTCCAAAGCAACGCTATCTAAAATACCTAAAAACCAATAAAATTTATACGAATTAGTCACATCACCAAACACTGCGGAAAGGTAATGAATTGGTAGGTTTTGTTGGTTAGGCAAGGTCATGCTGGTACGACGGTTATTGCATAATATTGATTTAAGAGGTCGGCAGAATTGATAGTTTCCTTAACTTGTAGCGTTCGAACTCCCGAATTATCAGAGAATTGAATAAAGGGATACTCGAACGCTAAGGCTTTCAAATACTCGTATAGCTGCTCGGCATTGAGCATAAAAACATTGCCTATTTGATTAGGCTTATTCAGTAATTGATTAAAATTGATAGATTCGTCGCCGTTGAGTTGCTGCAAAATAGCGTACAAAAGTATCGGCAGAGGAATAACACGGCGGTCGCTATTGAAATAAAAAACCTCCTTTTTATCGGCGCGTTCCACTATTTTCAACAAATTCAGGTCTAACAAAACGGTAGAAAAATCGTCTTCTATCGTGTTTGCTGTTTTATTTGTAGGGCGATGATAGTTTTTTATAAAAACGCCAATATCGGTTCTTACCGTATTCTCGTTATATATAGATTTGGTTTCGTCGCATTTTTGTTTAATAAATTTCGTCAAGTCCTCGCGGCTAAACTCTACATAGTTTTTGCGAAACTCATTGAACAACAAGGTGTAGATAGACGAGCGTTCTGTTGTCACTAAAAGATAATGCAACAACCATACCGTTCCGATGTCTTCTAAATACGGGTCGCCGTTGTCCTCAAATAGTAGTTTTGCAATCGGTTTCAAGGCATCTTTATCGTCGGTCAAGCCAAAGGCTTTGAGCCAAAAACGGATTGCCGCAACCATATTTTTACCTACGCCTAACTGTACAACCGCTTCGGGTTGCGTAAAACTATGCTCTCTTCTGACAAAATCATAGCCTTTTTTGAGCCAAAAATATTTACAAGGAAAAGACTCGTGTCCCGAAAATGATAGTGAATTGTTCATGATATATTTTTTAATGTAAGCGACATTATCGCGAGCAGCGTAGATAAAGAATGTCGTTTATATTATTTCAGCTAACTGATGCAAAAATAGATATTTTTTTATAATAAAAAATAAAAAAATACCTCACCATTTTAATCGCTACGCGCAGTCGCTTATTTATCTATTTCAATAATAACTTTCTTTGCAATCTTAAAACCGCACTTCTTGGGCAACTTCTTGGGCAAACAAAAAGCACCTACACATTTTTAAATGCGTAAGTGCTTGATTGTTAAGTGGTCTCGCACGGGCTCGAACCGTGGACCCTCTGATTATGAGTCAGATGCTCTAACCGGCTGAGCTACAAGACCAAAGAAATACACCAGAACGCTGTTCCAAAGAAAATCTATGTTTTCGATTTTGACTTAGCAACAAACGCATTTGCGAGGCTGCTAAGGCAAAACATTTCTTGTAACGCTGCAAGTATCATCAAGCGGCGGACATAATCTATAATTGCATCAAATCAATAAAAAAAGTAATCAT
This sequence comes from Saprospiraceae bacterium, assembly GCA_043778315.1. Lineage (GTDB taxonomy): Bacteria > Bacteroidota > Bacteroidia > Chitinophagales > Saprospiraceae > JBEEMU01. The sequence continues at coordinate 12,645 of JAYWGJ010000337.1, forward strand.
TATCTATTTGATGCCGCAAAGGTAGTATTTTTTTTATTAAAACAAAAAAGTAATCGTTGAAATTTTTAAAAAAATTCTATTCTATACTTACGGCTTAGGCAATAGCGGCGCGTACTGCCGCTATCGCTTCGCTGATGCCCGACGGATTAGTGCCGCCTGCGGTAGCAAAAAACGGCTGTCCGCCGCCGCCGCCTTGTATGTGTTTTGCCGCTTCGCGGATAATTTGCGCGGCGTTGAGGTTTTTTTCTTTGACTAACGCCTCCGAAATATACAAAAATAGCTGCGCTTTATCGGCAATAACCGCCGCTACACACGCCACTATCGGTGCTTCGGTTTGATTCAATTCTACCAGCATCGTTTTTATCGCCTCTGCGTTTTCTACGGCTATCGTACCGCTCAAAAACTTACTGCCGTTGATGGTTTTGGCGGTCGCTAACACTTGTGTTTTGGCGGTTTGCGCTTGTAATTGATAAAAACGCTCGTTTGTTTTTTGCGCTTGACGCAACTCCTCTTGCAGCGTTTCTATGGATTTGAGCAAGTCTTTCGGGTGCCTCATTGCAGCATTTACCGCGTCGAGATTAGCGAACGCGGTACGCACAAAAGCCTCCGCTTTACCAGCCGTGATAGCCTCTATACGGCGCACGCCTGCGGCGGTGCTGCCTTCGCTCGTTATTTTGAAGTAGCCGATTTTGCCTGTATGCGACACATGACAGCCGCCGCAAAGCTCCTGCGAATAGCTGCGGTCAAAGGTAATTAGGCGTACTTTTTCGCCGTATTTTTCGCCAAAAAGCATCATCGCGCCGCGAGCCTGCGCCTCCGCTATCGGCAAGTTACGCGCCTCCTCGAGTGCTATATTTTGTCTGATTTTTTGATTTACAATCGTTTCTATTTGCAATATTTCCGCGTCGGTTACTTTTTGGAAATGCGAAAAATCGAAGCGCAGCAAGTCTTCGCTCACTAACGAGCCTTTTTGCGCAACGTGCGTACCGAGTACCTCGCGCAACGCGGCGTGTAGCAAGTGCGTAGCCGAGTGATTGTTTTCGGTAAGCTGACGTTTTTCGGTATTGACTTTCGCGTAAGCGAGTTCGTCGGTTTGTGTGGGTAATTTATCAAAAAAGTGAATAATCAAATCATTTTCTTTTTTGGTATCCAAAACCTTTACCGTTTCGTCGCCAAACTGACAAACGCCCGTATCGCCTACCTGTCCGCCGCCTTCGGGGTAAAACGGTGTGCGGTTGATCACTACTTGATATTGCTTGCCTTTTTTGTCGGCGACGGTTCGGTATTTTACGATATGCCCAGCCGCTTGCAGGTCGTCGTAGCCCACAAACTCCACATCGGTATCGTCGGTGAGAACGTGCCAGTCGCCCGTTTCTTTTACCGCGTCCGCTTTCGAGCGCAATTTTTGTTCTTGTAAAGCAACCTCAAAACCCGCTTCATCTACCGCAATACCTTTTTCGTCGGCGATGAGGCGCGTGAGGTCTATCGGAAACCCGAAGGTATCAAACAGCTCAAACGCTTGTTTGCCCGTAATCGTATTGCCTTGAATATCAATGGTATCTAAGCGTTTTAAGCCGCTATCGAGCGTCCGCAAAAACGAGCGTTCCTCTTCCATAATCACTTTTTGTACGAACGTCTCTTGTCCTTTTAGCTCAGGAAAAACGTTCGCGAAATCGTCTGCCAACATCGGTATCATGGTGCATAAAAACGGTTCTTTGATACCCAAAAACGAAAAATAGTAGCGCACTGCACGGCGCAAAATACGGCGTATCACATAGCCCGCGCCTGTACTCGCAGGCAGTTGCCCGTCGGCGATAGTGAACGCTACGGCGCGAATATGGTCAGCGCAGACGCGCATCGCTATATCGGTTTTTGCGCTGCGCTCAAAATTACTCGTGTATTTTATGCCGCTTTTCGCTTCAATATATTGAATGTACGGCGCGAAAATATCGGTGTCGTAAGTGACGGTTTTGTCTTGTAATATCATACAAAGCCGCTCAAAACCCATACCTGTATCTACATGCCGGGCAGGCAAATCCTCGAGCGAACCGTCGGCTTTGCGGTTGTATTTCATAAAAACATTATTCCAAATTTCTACCACGCCACTATTATCGACGTTCACGAGGCTTGCGCCGTCGCCCTTTGCGCGTTCGCTCGCAGGGCGCGTATCGTAGTGTATTTCGCTGCACGGACCACACGGACCCTGCGCGCCCATTTCCCAAAAATTATCTTTTTTATTGCCAAAAAGAATTTGCCCTTTCGGTAAATATTGCAACCAAACCTGATACGCCGCCGTGTGTTCCTCGAGGTTTTCGATCGTATCGCCCTCAAAAACCGTCGCATACAAGCGGTCTTTTTCCAAGCCATAAACATCGGTGAGTAGCTCCCACGACCAGGCAATCGCCTCGGTTTTGAAGTAATCACCAAACGACCAGTTGCCCAACATCTCAAATAAAGTATGGTGTGTGCCGTCCATACCTACGTCTTCCAGGTCGTTATGCTTGCCGCTCACGCGCAAACATTTTTGCGTATCCGCTACACGCGGCGCAGGCGGCGTAAGGTTGCCCAAAAAGCAATCCTTAAACGGTGCCATACCCGAGTTCGTGAACATCAGGGTTGGGTCATTTTTGCGAACTATGGGCGCGGACGGGACTATTTTATGCCCTTTTGAAGCAAAAAAGTCTAAAAACTGTTGGCGTATTTGGTGTGAAGTCATGGCTTACCGCTAATATTGATGTATAATTAGGAATATTATTTTAATTTTGAGCCGCAAAGGTAAGCAAAATTTTTTGTTTTTGAAAATAGGCTTCCTTTGATGCATTATTTAGCTCCATTTGTAAGGCGCGACTTTACCAGAAATAGAGCAAGATAAAATAAATCAAGGAAAAAAGTCAAAAGTCAAGGCGTCTCGAGCTATGTATGACAAAAGAAAGCGGCTGACATAAAGCGAAAAAATCAATCTTTACCATATTTAACCAAGAAGAGCATTATAGGTGTAAAATGAAAAACAAAGCATTGTTTGGGTACACTTACCAATTATTTATTAGCATAAAGATAAATTTTGTCAGTTGTATAATATGGAACGTTTATTTTTTTATATCAAGACTATAAAATAAGAGTAACAAGGAATAGAAATCGAGAAGCGAAGAATATTAAATAATATTTGGTATAAAATAGCTATCTTTGCGCTTTTAAATCGTAAACAGCAAATTATATTATCGAACGCAATGCGACGGATAGGGTTTGTTTTTATTTTCATCAAGATATAATATTTTTTATAATGGTTCAAAAAACCCGCCTGCTAATTATAGCACAGGATTTAATGCCCTACACCGACGAGTCGGAGTTGATTTCGCGCATCGCCGAACGCATACCGCACGTTGCAGGGCAAAACGGTATGGAAATACGCATATTAATGCCGAAGTTTGGTACTATCAATGAGCGTCGGCATCGCTTGCACGAAGTAGTGCGTTTATCGGGAATGAATATTATTGTGGATAACGACGATTATCCGTTGATTATAAAAGTGGCTTCGTTGCCAGGCTCGCGTATTCAGGTGTATTTTTTGGATAACGACGAGTTTTTCAGACGTAAAACAATGTTTAATGACGACGACGGCGTGCCGTTTGCGGACAACGCCGACCGCATGATTTTTTTCTGCAAAGGCGCGTTAGAAATCGTAAAAAAATTCGGCTGGGCACCTGATATTATACATTGTCAAGGTTTTATGACAACCCTAATTCCATTTTATATCAAGACCGCTTATATGAGCGAGCCGCTTTTTCGCGACGCAAAAATAGTGGCTTCGCTGTACGATGAGTCGTATGACAAGCATTTTACAGGTAGTTTTAACCAAAAAGCAAGTATCAATCAGCTTACGGCTGCCGACCTTGCAGTGTTTCAGGACGGCGACGGCGGCATCGATTTGCGTACCGCAATGATAAAATATGTGGACGGCGTAATCGTAGGCAGCGAATCGATACTCTCGAACGTTATAGAGATAGCAGAAAAAGTAGGCACACCAGTTTGCCCGTACAACGAGGACGAATATGCGGCGGTTGCCGAATATGTTGGTTTTTACCGCTCGTTGATGGCGCAGCCCGTTGCGTAAGCGATGCCTTTTTTCTTTATCATTAATCGTTTAAAATTTCAATTCTAATTCATGTTCGCATTCACACGCACAACACCAATTTTTTCTTGCATTGCTACTATGTTGTTAGCCGCAACGATGCTACTCGGTAGTTGCGCCAAGCCAACCAATGCGGGTAGTGACCTGCTGCCCGCCTCCGACGATATTGATATTTCTTACGCAGACAGCAATACCGACCCTCGGCTGCTACTTAAAGCAACGACCGTTGCCGACGACTCGGTCGTTACTTATCTACCCAGCTCGGGTATTGCTATGGGCAAATTTTCGTGCGGCTACATCAACGACCCTATATTCGGCAAGACTACCTCGAGCATCTATTCGCAGTTGCGCCTGAGCTTTCCTAATCCAGATTTTACAGGTGCAACGCTCGACTCCCTTATATTAATACTGTACCTAAGCTCTGACTCACGGTTCAATATAGGTGACACACTCTCTAATACTATTTTCAATATACATGAGATGACCTCCAAGCCCGATATTAATGCTTCTTATTACACCAAAAGCCAATTCGGTTACGCGCCTACGCCTATTGGTAATTATCTGTCGACCGACCGTTACCGACAGCCGCGCCCACGTTTGGGTGTGCCTATACGCATCAGGTTAAGTGCTGCTTTCGGAAATAAGCTACTTCAAAATCCAAATTATTTTGACGACAATGCTACTTTTCAAGAAGCCATAAAAGGTTTGTATATTACGCCTGCAATAGGTTGCCAAACGATGCTACGTTATTTACTGACTGAAAGCAACGCTCCGAGCCGATTGACTATATACTACAAAGCCAAACCAACCGATACCAATAGTACTGCCTACGATTTATTGCTCAATAACGGCGGTGTGCGCACCATAAATGCGCAACATAATATTGCGGGTACACCTGTACAGGCGGCTCTAAATAGTGCTGCGATAGGCGATAGTGTAGTTTATGTACAAGGTTTGGGCGGCAGCAATATCAAGGTGGATTTGCCTAATATTCGCCAATTTGGTAAAATAATAGTGAATAAAGCAGAGCTTTGGCTCACCGAAATACCTTCGGCAGATACCACTATTTATAAAGTCCCCAGACAACTTACCGTTACCAAAAATAAAATAAACCCGAGCGATATAACCGAAGCTGAATTTATCCGCGAAGCCTTGTACTTTTCCGCCGTAGATGTACTTCCAGAGTTAGAGGGTACGCGCCGTAGCCGCGACGCGCAGGGCAGAGTGAGGTACAAGTTAAATATGGCTTCGTATATGCAAGCGGTGGTAGATGGAAAAACGCCAGACCAAAGTATATTTGTCAAGATTTACAACAAAACGGAACGGGTTAATCGCGCTGTTTTCGGCGGACCCAAAAATTCAAAATATAAAATGGAGTTTAAGTTTTGGTACACCAAGTTGTAGGGAATCGCAGGCTTAAGAATGTTTCCCCAAGTAAATTATACTATTTTACACCATTCGTAAGTAATCAAAATTTTAAGTCATGCAAATAGCTAACCCGTTATACGATACGGTTTTCAAGTTTATGTTGGAC
>JAYWGJ010000338.1:0-4938 GCA_043778315.1 Saprospiraceae bacterium
AAGAGTTAGTAACTAAGGAACGCGTCCAAAATAAGTTACTATATTCTCACTTGTCTTTCGCGCCAAAACTTCGTTAGATTATCGTTACGATGCTAGGCAGCACTTCGTGCGTTCACTTCGTAAATGCGACCTAGTGTCGCTTTTACTTGTTCAGCCTCAAATCTGCCTTGTTTTGACTCAAAATACTGCGTGACAATATTTAGTACCTTATTTTCTCTTCATTCCTGACGCGCAAAGTTAGTCAAAACTATCCAATATCTACCCATTACATCACCTCCAAAATCCGCTTATTGATGTCGCGCACGAGCGTAGGTCCGTAATACACTAAGCCGCTATACACCTGCACGAGCGACGCGCCCGCTTGCAGTTTCTCGACCGCGTCGTCGGGGGTCATGATGCCGCCGACTCCGATAATTGGCGTTTTCCCTAATGATTTTTGGTGCAGATAGCGGATAATTTCGGTGCTGCGCGAGGTAAGCGGCGCGCCGCTCAGTCCACCAGCGCCTACTACCGTGAGGCTGTCGGGCGGCGTTTGTAAGGTGCGACGGTCGAGCGTCGTATTAGTAGCCACGACGCCCGCAATCGCGGTTTCGTTCACTATTTCCAAGACCTCGTCGAGTTGCGCGTTAGTCAGGTCGGGTGCTATTTTGAGTAGAATTGGTTTTGGTTTGCCGCGTTTTTGGTTGTCGTTTTGCAGCAACGAAAGCAGATGCAGCAGAGGTGCTTTATCTTGAAGCTCGCGGAGTCCAGGCGTGTTCGGCGACGAGACATTGACGACGAAATAGTCGACATAATCGAACAGCGCGTCGAAACAAACGAGATAATCGCGGTATGCGTCTTCGTTGAGCGTGTTTTTATTTTTACCAATATTGCCGCCGATAATCAGCTTTCGGTTTGGGTCGTCTTTGAGTTTATCTACCAGCGACCACACGCCGTTATTATTAAAACCCATTCGGTTAATCAGCGCGCCGTCTTGCGGTAAGCGAAACAAACGCGGTTGCGGATTGCCGCCCTGCGGTCGCGGCGTGACCGTGCCTATCTCTACGAAGCCAAAACCGAGCGCAGACATATCATTATAATGCTTTCCATCTTTATCAAAACCTGCTGCCAAACCGACAGGATTAGGAAAATCGATACCAAAAACGGTTCGTCGAAGCCGTGCATCGTCAGTACGATAATTCTTGCGGATAAGATGACTCACGCCAGGTACACGCAGCGCAGTTTGCAGGGCAGAAACGGTAAGCTGATGGGCTTGTTCGGGGTCGATACTGAATAGTAAGGGCTTGAGGCTTTGGTACATCGGTCGTTTTTTGTTCTATTAAGGTGCAAATATGATATTAAATATCGTAAAAATCAAATTTGTTTTGATATAAAATCATCAGTAAACTATAAAAAGGTTTATAGTAGCCTAAAACCTATTTTTTAGCTCTATCGGCAGTTTTACTGACCTTAAAAAGATATTCTTTTTCGCGCTCGGTGAGGCTCGCGTAACCCGTAGCTTTTACTTTGTCTAATATTTTATCGATCACCTGCTGACTAACGTTGTCGCCGTCGGTCACACTATGCGGCGTAGCAAACGTATCGGGTTTTGGCTTCGGCACGGCACGCAAATTGGAGGCACGACTAAACTTTAACTTATTGAAATAACGGTAAAAAAAGCGCGACCAATCGTTGCCCTGACGCAATTGATAAATAAAGAAGTAACCCATTGCCGCGCCGCCAAGGTGAGCAAGATGTCCGCCAGTATTATTTCCCGTACTCATATTGAATAAGTCCAAGATGATGAAGAAGATAGCTATGTATTTGAGCTTAAATGCACCCAAAAAGCCGATATGTAGTTCATAATCAGGCGCAAGCGCAGTGGCGGCAAACGCAACACCCATCACCGAAGCCGACGCGCCCAAAGCATAAGGCGCGATAGAATTAGTGATAAACCCAGGCAGAATGTAGCTGCCGAGCCAATACACCAAGAAACCGAATACACCGCTTACCAAATAAATAGGCAGTATGATATGACGGTTAAATATCACTTGCAGCACCTGCCCAAACGTCCAAAGTGTGAACATATTAAACACAAAATGCCAAAAATCGATATGCAAAAACTGATAAGTAATAGCCGCCCAAGGGTGCAGTAAATTATGGTACGCATGAGTGCTAATTTCAAAAAAGCGCGCCACCTCGTTAAACTGCTCTGTATAGCCAAAGGTGCGTAGCCCCATGCCGAGCAGCAGGAGATACAAAAAGACGGCTGTATTAATAAAAATGATTTGCGATAAGCGGTTGCCGCTTTGCAATTCGGTTTTGATGTCTTGAACAACGCCCAACATAGACTTATATTTTATTTTTTAATAAACTATTTTTATTTTTTACTGATTTACTTACAAAACGGCACGCGCAACTCTTTGATAATTGGTTTCTTGACCGCGTTTTTGCCTTTCTGTATCCATTTTTTTTCTACTACGGTTTGGTCTTCGTAGGTTTTATTTAATACAATAGCCACCGCTTTTACACTTACGTTGATGCCTTCGCGGATATTATCATTCTTTAGTTTGATAGTGATGTCGCCTTGTAGGTTTGTGGTGTTCTTCGAGGAGGCGGTAGTGCCGTTGCCGCTATCTATCTTTGCCGCTTTTCCGTTTGCGACGGCTTCCACGCTATAAATTACGTTATCACCCACCGAACTTATACCCAACATCGAGATACCATCTATCGCCAAACCCGCCATTACGCCGTAAGGTCCTGCGAGCTTCGCCGCGCCGCTTGCTATACCAAACAGCTTTTTGTTCTGGTCGGCGTAACCTTTTTGTGCCTCTACTCCAACCCCTATCCAATACGCCCATGACACCGTTTCGGTGCTTTTATACGCATTTTTTTGGTCAGGACTATAAGTATTAACAGGTAGTTTGAATCTAAGAGCCGCCTCGGGTTTTGCACCCAAAGTATAGTTTCCATCTAACTGCTCCACCTTATCGAACAAGCTAACGATTTGTGTATCTGCGCGTATCAGTACTTTTTTTGTCTGTGCAATTTCTTTTAATGCCCAATCCCCGATGTGTTCGTAAGTCGTATCACACGCCGTTTTCCAGGCAATACCTGTGTCAAAACTCCGCGCAGCTTCTGCACTTGGCACCCGTTGTATCAAAACCTTGACCGTGCGGCTGGCAAGCAAAGCGTTATTATAGAAACGAAAGGCGTAAACATTTTTTTTAGGTACAAAAATCGTTTTTGTAGCCGCACTACTCTTGGTTTCTACGTCTTTAAACTTCAAAATATCGGGGTATTCGCTGACCATCACCTCCTTTATCTCCTTTCCATCTACTTCTTTGAACGAAAAGTTTATTTGGTCGCCTTCTGCAAAGCCATAATACAATATTTGCTCGTCCTTCGAGCCTATTTTGACGGTTATATCTGCTACATCAATAGGCTTTTGTGCGAATATATTAGTCGCGTAAGCGAACACAAAAACACAAAATAAGAATATTGGTTTCATTTTTATAGTTTTGATTATAGAAAAATATTTTTTTGTAATTGAATTTTGTTTTTTACAATTATGATTTTAGAATATAGCAATCGCAAATTAGAATACGATTGTCGCGAATTAGAATATGGTAATCTTGATTAGCTATAAAGCAATTTTGAGTTGGAATATGGCAATCGCGAATTAGAATATAGTAATCGCGAATTAGAATATGATAATCTTGATTAGCTATGAAGCAATCTCGAATTAGAATATAGTAATATTGATTAGCTATAAAGCAATCGCATTTAGAAATATGGTAATTTTGATTAGCTATTAAGCAATCGCGATTAGGAATTAAGCAGCGACAAGTTGTAATATAGTAATCGCGTTTATGAATATAGTAGCCGCAAGTTAGAATATAGCGATACTATTTTACAATGTAACAACCTTGTGCTTATCTCTCTGCCTCCCCTCCTTGTAGTGGTCGGGGGTGACTCTTAATACGGTATCGCCATTAACGAGACAAGCCATGCCTTGTCTCTACCCGTTCAGATGCTCGCGACTACCCGCGCGCCGATAAAATAATTGGCTACGCCGAATCTGCGATTTCATAATTGGCTACGCCGAACTCACGTTTCATCATTGTTAATTAATGTTCACTAATTGTTAATTACTAATCACTAATCGTTGTTTACTAATTACTGTTCACTATTCGTCGTTCACTAATCACTGTTCGTTAATCACTAATCGTTGTTCACTAATCACTGTTCACTGTTCGTTGTTCACTAATCACTGTTCGTTGTTCACTATTCACTGTTCGTTGTTCACTAATCACTGTTCGTTAATCACTAATCACTAATCACTGTTCATTGTTCACTAATCACTGTTCACTGTTCACTAATCACTATTCGTTGTTCACTGTTCACTAATACTCCCCTTCGCTCTCCGCAACAACCTCCTCGATATCTCTATCACGTCCATCTCAGATAGTAAGCCGACGAGTTCGTCGTCTTTCACCACAGGCAGACAATCCAACTGATGCGCCTCCATAAGGTCGAGTGCGTCGCCGAGGCTCGTTTCGGGGTGAACGGTAATTGGGTTTTGTTGCATAATATCTTTTACGGCGCGTGTAGTTGCATTTTCTTTATAATGTGCCTGCTCCACAAAATGTTTTAGGAGCATACGCGCCGTGATAAAACCGACGAGCTTACCCGCGCCGTCCTCCACAGGGACGTAGCGCGTTTTTTGCCAATCCATCATATTCGCGACTAACTCGGGAATATCGTCGGCTTGCACCGTCATCAGGTCGGTCGTCATAAAATCTTCTACGCGGAGCTGCGTCGGCGCGTAATGTTCGAGGTTATTGAGTTCGGGCATCGTCCAAGTATGAACAGGTTTTTTGGTCATTTGTTGTTGCAGCATCGCGGCGGTGAGCGTCGCGAGCGACTCGTCGCGGTTCGTTTGTTTGCGGAGGTGCA
>JAYWGJ010000339.1:0-4922 GCA_043778315.1 Saprospiraceae bacterium
ACCGTTTCCTTTTTTACGAATACTTACACTTTCTCTTGCGCGTTTTGCGCTGGGGGTTACAAGTGTATATATTGCTTACGCAGGTGCGGAGCTTACGCAGGTGCTTAGGCGGGTATTTTTCCTTAAAATACGGACAGATAAGAACGCGCCGAAGGCGGCGGCGTTTGCGAGGTAGAGAAGCAAAATATTGCGTCTTTACTACGCAAACGCTAATGTATCTTAACAAAGTTCTTGTAATTTTTAAAAAACAATAATCTAATGATAAAAATAATCAATCAATATATAGCGTGGCTCGAAGTCATGCTCGGTATAGTGGGCTTGCCGATGGAGGCGGGCGCGCAGGGTACTTGTAATATAGTACGAAACCCTGAAATAATAGGTGCTATTCCTAATCAGGCAGCAACCTCTTTTAATATATGGTACGGTATGGGCTGGTTTGACACCGCAGATGGGTTTAATAGCGGTCTCACCTGGGCAGCAAATTCGCCAAACTTTGCGCTACCTGGTGCCAATAGTGCAAGTACCTTTACGCCTCCATTCGCTTTTTCGAGCTTTAATAATGTAGGCGGCTGCCTCAATATGGCGGCTTATTTTGGAAATTGTCCTGAAGGAACAACGCCAACTACACCCGAGGGTACCATTATTCGTGTTGTTGATACTTCAAGCGCTACTGCAATGCGCATTCCTATATTTGGGTGTACTATAGAAGAAAGTGTATTACTAGATATTAATGGATTTACGAATACGAATGCTACTAACAGGTATTTTTTCGCGGTACGCGAACAGCATTATGCTAACTCAAGCACGGCGCAAAATATTGGTTTAAGAGCTACTCTTTTTAACCCCAATGCCCTACTAACGTAAACACAGCTCGTGCAAGCAGCCCACCTATTAATACATTTGATATTGTGACTATAGCAACAGTGAGTAATGCGCAGCTTAATAATATTGCTGATATATTTACGCGCACCTTTGTTACGCCTCCGAGCGGTACACCGCTCAATACAGGTGCTTGGGCGCGAATAGGTAATACGTTTTCGCTAAGTGCAGGGTTTAAGGCGGCTTCGCTGTGGCTTACGCCCGTCAAAAATAATACTCCTTTGGACGCAACTAATACCGAAGGCAGCTTTTTCAATATAGATAATATAGAACTCGTAGCCGACGACTTCCCTGCTGGGCAGACCGCTACCGCGAATAATTGCGCACCTATTGCTGCAAGGGATTACTGTATGTTGAGCGGTGTGCGGGTACGCTACACCTGGACTACGGCGAACGGCAGCCCTTTACTCACCTATACCGTGACTAAACAACACACCACAGGACTCAATATTGTAAATGGCGTTATCGGTGCGCCGATACCCGACTTAGTCACTACCGCAACGGGTACGCTGACGCTAACCCGCGTCATAGAAGATTATGATGGCTTAAACCCGACCGACCTTAATATTTCGGGACGTACTACTACTTTCTTGACGGTCACGCCCGCGCCAACTGCCGTTATCGGCACAAACTTCAGTACGCTGACTTGCGCGCAAACTACGGCTACACTCACCGCTTCGGGTGGTGGTGCTTACGCATGGAGCGGTGGCGGTACGAATAGTACTAAAATTGTTACTGCGGGTACTTACACCGTTACGGTAACGGCAGCTAATGGCTGTACTGCAACTGCGACAAGAGTTATTACTGCCAATACTACCGCACCTACGGTGACAATAGCGAGCGCGACGGGCGTTTGTTTAAATACAACTACGGTACTCACTGCTTCGGGTGGTAGTACTTACGCATGGAACGGTGGCGGTACTGGCAATACCAAATCCGTTACTGCAGGTACTTACACCGTTACGGCTACGGGTGCAAACGGTTGCACGGCTACTGCTACGCGTACCGTTGCTCTAAATACGGCAACCGCAACGGCAACCGCAACGGGCAACCCTTACACTTCTGGGCAAACCATACAATTGAGTAGTACAGGTGGCGGCAGTTACGCGTGGTCGGGTCCGAATGGCTTTACTGCTTCGGCGCAAACACCGACCTTATCTAATGCAAGTACAGCTATGGCGGGTACTTATGTGGTGACGGTCACTAATACCAACGGTTGCACCGCTACCGCAGCCGTTACGATACAGGTGAGTTTACCGTCACCTTGTACGCTATTAACAGGCGAAACGGTGATTATCAAGAATACGGTGTGGAATACCAACAGTACGCAGTCCAAAAATATACGCATCAAAAGCGGTGTAACCCTTAGAATCGAAAATGCTACTATCAGTATGGCAAATAACCTGAATATCATTGTAGAGGCTGGCGGCGCGTTAGCACTTGTTAATGCAACACTTACTAACGATGCTTCCTGCGGTGGGCATTGGTACGGTATATGGCTCGGCGGTGTGTCTGCTGGTCAAAGCCAAGTGGCACAAAATAGTAATGTACAGGCGCGTTTAGACATGATTATTAACTCAAAAATAGAGCATGCTTTTGAGGCGGTAACTACTTGGGACTACGATACTTGGCAGCCTACGGGCGGCATAGTTAGAGTATCGGGTGGGTCTAAATTCCTGAATAATATGCGAGCCGTGTCTTTTTATCAATTTCATAGAAAAGATGAAATCAATAATACTAATATGGAGGCAGCTAATGACGCGAGATTTAGAGTTGTCACATTTGCACGCAATACCGATTTTCGCGCCGATGCTGACTGGACTCCTATGCCGCACGTTACGGCTTGGGACGTACACGGTGTGGGTTTTAGCACTTGTACATTCTTAGAAGACCCTACGAGCAATAGATACCCAAATGCTACTGGTATCTACTCCGAAGAGGCTACTTTTAATGTGGGAAGTAGTACTTTTCAAGGTTTATTTTACGGTATTCGTGCTTTAAATGATGGTCGTTCTAATCTTCCTTTATCTGTTGTATCTTCTACATTTGGTACGGCTACGCCGACCGACAACCTGCAAACAGAGCACGGTATTTATCTGAGCGCAATGCGCAACTTTGCTATAGGTGGTATCGATCCTAATCTCACTAATTTGGGCAATACTTTTTATTCGGGTAACTTTACGGGTACTGACCCCGACCTGCCGCCTTACGGCTTGTACTTAGATGGCTGCCCGAGCGGCTACCAAGTCGCGCTCAATAAATTCACGAACAATCGCCCTACGCAGGGACTCTGCTTTGGTGTGTTAGTGAATAATGGCGGCGGCGAAGCCAACCAAATCTATAAAAATACATTTACTAAGCAATTGGTAGGTGTACACGCAATCGGTGTGAACCGCAACGCCGCAGGTACTGGCTTGCAGATACGCTGCAACGAATTTATTGATGGTGGCTACGATATTAATGCGACGCAAGGTGACGCAACCGTCACGAGCCTCGCAGGCGTAGCGCGCAATCAAGGCGTACCGTTTACAAGTCCATTAAACGTGATAAGTTCACAGTTAGCAGGAAATATTTTTTCTGGCTTATCGCTTAATGCACAGCATTGGTATAATGAAGGTACTTATTTAGATTACTGGCACCACTTTCAAGACCCGTCTTTGATGCCGATAGTCAGACCACAGCCTAATCACTATACGGCAAATACTATTACGTTACACCCTGCTAATAATATTAAAGATGCCGCATCTTGTCCCGACCCTACTTTTCTGACAGGTAGTACTACGGGTAGCATGACCGCTATGGCAGGCGCGTGGCAGCAACGTGCCGATGCAGCTTATCAGCGCGGTATGTACAAAAATTTATTGATGAGCCTCAAAGACGGCGGCAATACTGCCTTAGTCAAAAACGAGGTAGCGATGGCACAACTGCAAGATGCCTACACCCTCTACACCGATTTGATGCAAAAGTCGCCTTACCTTTCGGAAGACGTATTGGTAGAATTGGCAGAAAAGCAAAACTTCCCGAATGCGATGCTCAAAGATATTTTATTGGCAAATCAGCACGCCGCAAAATGCGCGGAGGTGTTAGAGAAAATAGACGAGCGGGTGACACCTATGCCCGAGTACATGATGGAGCAGGTAGAGCAAAGCGCGGGCAGCATGAGTGCCAAAGACTTTTTGGAGGCGCGCATAGCCGAGCAAGAAGGGCGGTATAGTCAAGCGATATCTACGCAACTAAACCTACTGCATGCAGATACTACTGCTACACACACCGATTACGCTGCGGTACTATCGGCTACTCAAACCTACGCTACTCGCTTAGAGTATCTCGACTTTTTATTGCAACAAGGCGAGGTAAGTACCGCTACGCAGGTACTCACCGACCTCAATACGGCTACGGCGATTACCGAAAAAGAGGCAGATGTGCAGCAAGGCTACGCCGAGCTATATGCTTTAAAATTAGCATTAGCCGCGTCGGGACGAACCTATGAAAACCTGACTCGTGCAGAAAAAGATGGGCTTATAGCTATCAGTGGTAACGCTAACTATGCCGCCTCTACGGCTCGCGGCATATTGCGTCATTTGAACGGCGGCGATACCTATAAAGAGCCTATACCTGCACCGCCTACTGGGAATACGCAACGTAAAGTAGTGCGTAGTAAAAATAACGCGGTTGTGACAGCGAAAATACTAAACCTATTTCCTAATCCTGCCAAAGATTATTTGACTATTACCTACGCGCTACCCGAGTCAGCTACTAAGCGTACCTTAGAGGTAATAGACCCGAACGGACGATTAGTGTACACTCAAATCATTGCAGACAACCATAATAGTCTTATTTTATCCGTCACGGATTATCCTGCTACTTGGTATTTATGTCGCATCAGCGAAGGGAATACCCGTATTGCAGAATATAAGTTTGATGTAATCAAATAAACCTATTTTTATTTATACTAAAACGAAAATGGTTCTCGGATTTTTAAATTATTGAAAATTATAGCGTTCTCGCTCGCAAATAACACTAATTTTCGGGGTTTTATTATA
>JAYWGJ010000340.1:0-4905 GCA_043778315.1 Saprospiraceae bacterium
CTTGTTATTTTACTGTAAGCAAGAAGCTGAAAACTAAAAACTTTTTGACCGTTTTGTCTTGTTATTTTACTGTAAGCAAGAAGCTGAAAACTAAGAAACTTTTTGACCGTCGCGCTCATCAGTTTATTGTTTTTGGCTTACAGCTTATAGTCTAAAAAGCGCGAGCATCAGTTCATAGCTTATAACTTATACATTTAACTTTATCCTGTCCGCATATTCCATTTTATTTTTTTCGTTATTGCGATGCAAATAATAAACTAAAACGGCGGTTACGACCAATGAAATCAGGGTTGGGATAAGCGGAAACGCGTCTATTTTATCTACGTCTGTGGCTATTATTTTGTGTTGCACACCATAAGCGACGACGAGCTGCAAGGCGTTATTAGCTGCGTGTGCGGCTATCGCCGACCACAAACTACCCGTCCAGAATACCAAGTAACCGAGCATTGCGCCAAGCAATAAACGGGGCAGAAAGCCCTCAAACTGTCCATGTATTGCCGAAAAAACTGCCGCAGCTATCCATATTCCGAGTTGCGGACTGCGCGTTGCGCGAGCAAATATACGTTGTACTACGCCGCGAAACAACAGCTCTTCGCCGATAGCGGGTAATATTGCCATTGCGAACACGTTGGCACACAAAATACCGACGGTCGGCATCTCCAAAAACGCCTTAGTGAGCGTATCGGCATTATCGGTCATGCTGCGCATGAATGCGGGCAACGGCACGGCGCGGTTGAGCGTGTAAGCCAACTGAATGAGCGGCAGCGACCACATCAGAAGCGATATACTCCCCAAAAAATTACCGACCGACGTTAATTTATCGGCGTAAAGATAGCGATACGCTTGACGATTGTATAATATATGTGCAAAAATAAGTGGCGGAACGCAAAATTGGAAAAAATGCCCCGTCGCTTGCAGCAGGCGTAGCGCGTTTGCTTGCGCTAAGCTGATAGGGTGTTTTTGTAGCTCCGCGA
Organism: Saprospiraceae bacterium; assembly: GCA_043778315.1. Lineage (GTDB taxonomy): Bacteria > Bacteroidota > Bacteroidia > Chitinophagales > Saprospiraceae > JBEEMU01. The sequence continues at coordinate 975 of JAYWGJ010000340.1, forward strand.
AAAACGTTTCGGACAGCTCGAAACCTAACTGCGGCGCGAGTAGCCCCGACACACCCGCAGCCATTAAAATACCGACTATCATAGCTGCGCTGAGCAGCGCGGTGTCGAGGGTAGGGCTACGAGTAGCAGGCGGCGGAAGCCAATCGTTGAGCGGGTTTTCGTCTTTTTCGTTCATAGAATTATCTGTGCATATAAAAAAAACAGCCTACTTCGTAGGCGAAGTAGGCTGTTGTGAAGGAGTACGCGGTAGGGGAGTCGAACCCCTCTTGCCAGGATGAAAACCTGGAGTCCTAACCGATAGACGAACTGCGCAAATTAGGCACTGTATACTATAGTATAACTAAACTAAAAAATGGTACGCGGTAGGGGAGTCGAACCCCTCTTGCCAGGATGAAAACCTGGAGTCCTAACCGATAGACGAACTGCGCAAGATACAATCTTAAAAATTAAAATCAAAAAATGACATCTGAATACCCATTTTTTCAATTGTGGCACAAAGGTAAGTATAATATTTGGATTGACACAAATATTTTTTAACTTTTTTTATATTAAAATAAAAATTTCTGCTTCGGTAAATCGATTGAAAAAATGTTGTCAATTTTAAATGTCAATTTTATATTAAAAAAAATAGCTAAATCAATGAAAATCAGTATTTTATATAATATAATTTTATTATTAAAATGAAAATAGAAAACAATGCAAATAATATACTGTTCTTTATGTGATGTAAAATACTTAATTTTGCACAAAAATAATCAAAATAATCAAATCATGAAAAAAAGAATTGCTATTAATGGCTTCGGTCGCATCGGACGACTCACGTTTCGTAACCTTATCCTCCGCGACGACGTAGAGATTGTTGCCATCAACGACCTCACCGACAACAAAACCTTGGCGCATTTATTGAAGTACGATAGCGCGCACGGACGGTTCAACGGTACGGTAGAATACACTGATAATCAATTGATTGTAAACGGAAAAGCGATACACGCCTTAGCGGTGCGCAACCCGACCGAATTGCCCTGGGCGGCACATAATATCGATGTGGTGTTGGAGTGTACAGGCTTGTTCCTCAACCGCGAAGGCGCAGGAATGCACCTCAAAGCGGGCGCGAAAAAAGTGCTAATTTCCGCACCTGCCAAAGGTGATGATATTCCGACTATTGTTATCGGGGTGAACCACGAAACGCTCACGGGCGAAGAAACGATTATCTCAAACGCCTCTTGTACCACCAATTGCTTGGCACCGATGGTGAAAGTAATCGAGGATAACTGGACGATAGTGCAAGGCGCGATGACGACCACACACGCCTACACGCAAGACCAACGCCTGCAAGACGCGCCGCACGCCGACCTTCGTCGCGCACGCGCTGCCGCGTTTAGCATCATACCGACTAGCACGGGCGCGGCTTCTGCCTTAAAATTAGTTATTCCTTCGGTGAAAAATAAAATTTCCGCAATTTCGTTCCGTGTACCTATCGCTACGGGTTCGGTAACAGAATTAAATGTGTGGGTAGAAAAACCAGTGACACGCGAAGAAGTATTAGCAAAATTTAAGGCGGCAGCCGAAGGCAGCATGAAAAACGTGCTAGAATTTTGCACCGACGAAATCGTTTCGGCGGACATTATCAACAGCACTTACTCGTGCGTATTAGATACCGATTTGATACAAGTGAACGGTCAAATCATCAAATTGATAGGTTGGTACGACAACGAATCGGGCTACTCGGCGCGTTTAGCCGACCTCGCAGCTATGGTGAAAGTGCCTACTGCGTAAGTAACACATAAAATATTTCAATAAAAAAAATCCGCTCGGTGTCGCAACCAAGCGGATTTTTTTTGTTTACGATACCGACTTTACTAGGTTCTTTGAGAATTTTTTTGGTCGAAGCGCAACGGTGTGCGGGTTTGAACCCGCACCTGGCTTATTTTGTGCAGGTTAAAACCCGCACGCCGATAAAATCCACAAAAACCTTCAAAGAACCCTTTACTATTAATACAATGTCAATAGGCGATTAACCGTATTCTCATCTACCGCTTCGGGTTTCCAATAATAAGGATAGCCCAACGAATACGGCGTATAAAACCGACCTTGACCGTGAATAGTATCGGGTTTATTGCCCTTTAAGCCGTATAAATAGCCTCTGTAATCGTCGGATAGCGCGTAGTCGTAAATATTCGATTTAGCATTATTAGTCAAGTCGCGCTGGTAAATCGTTTTGCGTTCGCCGCGCAGCAGCCGCACAATCGTTGTTACGCTATCCGTACCTTTGTAAGACCTATATAATGTACTGTAATATTCTAAGCGAACGCTGTCGTTCGTATTGTTCACCACAATATAATTGGCGGTGCTAACGGTACTTTTTTTCTCGGTGCAACCGAAAGTGGCACAAATAGCAAGACCTATTATCAGCCAAAAAATATAATTTTTCATAATTTTTTTAAATTTTATTGATGAAATAAGGAAAGAAGAAAAAATAAGTAGTGCCAAAATATTGCGAAGTATTTTTAGACAAAACAAGGCAGATTTGACGTGCAATGCAGCGCATTGTGAGGATAATCTAACGCAGTTTTGGCTAAAAAGACGAGTAATATTGGTACTGATTATTTTAGACGCTTTCCTAAGTGATTATTTGCGTGGTTTGGTGCGAAAAGTGTAGCCTAAACCGACTTTTATATTAAATTGAAGATTATTTAGTAGCGTCGGATTAACGATTAAGGTATTGGTGAAACTATACGTTGGTATCAGTGCCAAAGTAAAAAATACACCACCTGTAACAGGCTGAAAACGCCCGCCTACGGGCATACCGACCCTGAAATCCGTTGTACTCTTTTTTACCCACATTTCCTCGTCTGTTTTGTAGTCGCGAAAATTGAGTTGCTGCCAGTCGCGGCGCAACATCTCCCCTTGCAAACCCAGCTCGAAGCTCAACGCCCGCTTGCCGAGCAGCCCCGAAATGCCAACCGTTGCATTGGAGTAAGTACTTGGTCGGAGGTATTCGTTGGTATATCTACCACCATAAACGCCCAGACTACCCTGTACCGCCCAGTCGAAATGTCGGTTTGCGGTGCGCATACGCAGGTCGTAGCCCAAAGCTAATCCCGGACTCGGCAGCCACATCGCGGTGTGCTGTATGCCCTGCGTAATAATGGAATCGTGTTCGCCAAACACCTTTTCTACGACGCGACGAATGCCCGTTTTGCTCGCGGCGGTTGTTTGTGCGCTGTCCGTTTGCGCTAGTAGCGGGCTGTTTACGCTTGCGAGCAGCAGCGCGCAAAACATTGTTTTTAGTAAAAAATTTTTCATTGATTTTTAATTTTAATGCTGTTATAATGTGATTGTAAAAATTAAGAATTATTTTTGACTAATACAAAGTCAATGTCCGATTAACCGTATTATCATCAACCGCTTCGGGTTTCCAATAATAAGGATAGCCCAACGAATACGGCGTATAAAACCGACCTTGACCGTGAATAGTGTCTGGTTTATTGCCCTTTAAGCCGTATAAATAGCCTCTGTAATCGTCGGATAGCGCGTAGTCGTAAATATTAGATTTAGCATTATTGGTCAAGTCGCGCTGGTAAATCGTTTTGCGTTCGCCGCGCAGCAGCCGCACAATCGTCGTTACGCTATCCACACCTTTGTAAGACCTATATAATGTACTGTAATATTCTAAGCGAACGCTGTCGTTCGTATTGTTCACCACAATATAATTAGCGGTGCTAACGGTGCTTTTTTTCTCGGTTCAACCGAAATTGGCACAAATAGCAAGACCTATCGCTACCCATAAAATATAGTTTTTCATATTTATAATTTTAGTATTGTGATAATAGGGAATGAAGAGAAAATAAGGGACTGAATATTGTCGCGCAGGATTTTGAGTCAAAACAAGGCAGATTTGAGGCGCGATGCCTAGCATCGTAACGATAAA
>JAYWGJ010000341.1:0-4893 GCA_043778315.1 Saprospiraceae bacterium
CGGGCGTAAAAATAATTTCTTGTAATGGAATAAACGCGAAACAAGTATGAATACAGGGTTCTTCGTCCATTTAAAGGGTTTTTAGATGAAAAACAGCACTTAAATTAGTATTTGTCTGCTGTTTTTTGTGTTTTTTTATTTAAAATGGTAGATTTTCATCATCGCTTACAGGCGGCGGTGCTTGCTCTACTTGCGGCGGCATTGAGTTGCCGCCAGTCGATTCGCGCTTTTCTAACGACCGAACCGTACTTGCTACCACTTCGGTAGTGCGGCGATTATTACCGTCCTTGTCTTGCCAAGTGCGCGTCGTTAATTTACCTTCTATGTACAATAAATGTCCTTTTTTAGCATTTTTGCTAATACGCTCCGCGAGATCGCGCCAAGCCACTACATCATGCCAATCGGTTTGTTCCACCCAATTACCATCTTTACCCTTATAGTTTTCAGAAGTCGCCACGCCAACGCGGATTACAGCAACACCTGTTTCCAGGTATTTTATTTCTGGGTCTGCGCCTAAGCGACCTACTAATGTTACTTTGTTTATCATTTTTTCTATTTTTTATGTGAATAATTTAATTTATATATGACGCTTATTGCAAATTTAATGTCAAAACAAGCTCCGAACGCTCCAAATAGGTGCATATCACTTTTGGAAATGCAAAGTTCGCTATTTTCTTTTGTTCCACAAGCAAATAACTGTCATTTTTATCTAAAATAATTGTTGCATCGGTTTCAAAAATCCAAAAAGTAGCTTCTATACGCTGATGCGTCAATAATTGATTGGCTGAAAATGTGTTATATAATTGAATTGTATTCTCTGCAACTAACGCCTGATATTGCGGCAACGCCACTAATTCATCGTAATAAGGTATTACTTTATCCGTTTCTATTAGCGGAAATTGATATAAGCCTTGCCAAATATCCTTTTCTCCCCGTTGCTGCACCCATATATTTTCATTATTTTTTAATACTAAAAAATTAAAAAAACGAGTGCGTTTAGCTATTTTTCTTATTTTATTTGGCAATAAAGTTACTAAATCATCTTTAAATGCTACACAGCTTGTCGCAAAAGGGCAGCCCTTACAGTTCGGCAGCTTCGGCGTACATTGCATCGCACCGAAATTCATAATGGCTTGATTATAAGCTGCCGCCGCATCTGTCGCCAAAAGCGATTGCGCTAATTCGCGAAATTCATGCTTGCCTTCCGTCGTATCTATCGGCGTATGTATGCCAAATATTCGCGACAAAACGCGATACACATTGCCATCAACCACAGCATAAGGCAAATCGTAAGCAAACGAACATATTGCGGCTGCCGTGTAGTCACCTACTCCTTTTATTGCCCTAACTCCTTTATAATCAGCAGGAAAAATACCCTCATAATCGTCGCGTATGTGCTGCGCTGCCGCGTGTAGATTGCGCGCCCTACTGTAATAACCTAAGCCCTGCCACAACAAAAGCACCGCATCTATATCAGCGTTCGCCAAATCGGTAACGGTCGGGTAGTTTTGCGTAAACGCAATATAGTAAGGCAAGCCTTGTTCTACCCGAGTTTGCTGTAATATGATTTCAGAAAGCCATATTTTGTAAGGGTCGCGCTCGCCAGACCAAGGCATTTCGCGCGGGTTTTCGGCTGACCAGTTTAGTAATATTTCGCCAAATTGTGATTTCAATGCGTAGGTATTTTTTTATCAAAAAAGCAATTCGGAAAGGCAACTTGCGGTACGATGCCTTGTATTTTTAGTTTCCACCACGCCTCCAAAAAACCACGACCGTAGCCCAAAAGCTGTACCCATGCAGCACGGATAGTCAAAACGGATATTTTTAGGCTTTTTGTAGTCAATATGGCTTCTAAAAATACGATAAGGGTAAATAAAACTAAAAATAAAAGCGGAACTATTGAAACTAAGATACTTTTTGTTGTTATTAACAATAAAAATGCTATTATACTTAATAAAATAGTCCCAATATAAAAAATAGAAGGTAAAAAATAAACTAATTTACAGGTATTTGGGTGCCATTGACACAAAATAACCCTAACTATACCAAATTTGTAGACTTGTGTACGAAATTTATCAAAATCAATACGGCGTTTGTGCCAAACATAAGCGTCCGCAATCAAACTTGTGCTAAAACCCGCAGCCATGATTCTATAACTCAAATCGGGGTCTTCTCCCGGGTGTAGTGTAGCAAATCCGCCTACTTTTTCGTAAACTACACGGCTAAAACCCATATTAAAACTCCGCGGTTGAAACTTATCTAACTGCTTTTTTCCACCCCTAATACCGCCAGTTGTGATAAAAGAAGTCATTGCTTGATTAATCGCTTTTTGCGTATCCGAAAAACTCTCGTGCGCCGCATCAGGTCCACCAAAGCAATCTAAATACTTGTCATTTAGATTATTATATATATTTTCAAAATAATTTTGTGGTATGATGCAATCCGAATCTACAAAGATAAAATATGCTCCTTTCGCTTTTTGCATACCAAAATTTCTGCTGTCACCCGGACCCGAATTAGATTTTTGGTAATAATTAATGTTTAATTTATCTATATATTTAGCAACTACTGCGTCGCAAGGTTGCGTAGAGCCGTCTTCTATTAACACTAACTCAAAGTTACGATAGGTCTGTTCCGCCAAACTCGCCAACAACTCTTCCGCCTCGTCGGGACGGTTAAAAATAGGTACGATTAGAGAAAAAAACAAAACGGTATTCGATTATTATATAAATGAATTTAGAGGGCTTCAATTTTTGCCAACGGAAACTCCATAGAAAAATTAGTCACTTTTAGTACTGCGAGCGGACGAACCGAACTCACATCGGGGAAATATTTTGAGTTAATTCTTAGCGATTTTACTGTTGCCCACTGACCCATTCCTTTGCCTTTCGGCGTAGTAAAAAAAGTTTTATTTTGCAGATATTGTATCAACTCCATCGGAACTAACGCCGTACTTATCGGAAACCGCAAACCGCCGCTACTCAAAGTTACGTCAAAAAAAGGCTCTCCTTGTGGGTCTAAAAGCTCAATGCGTTCTGTATCACCACCGAAAAAGTTCTTTTTGACTAAATTTCTACGAAAATCGCAAGTTTCTTTCGGTATTCCCCAATTTGCCTTGCCATTCATCGTACTGCTTGGCGAATTAACGTATATTTTGGTAATAGAATACCATTTTTGATTGTCTATTTTGAACTTTCCAGGCATAAAAAGCAACTCTCTATAAGGTCCGACGGGCGAACTTTGATAATTGACCAACATAATATTACCAAAAAAACCATCAAATTTACCCTCGAGTGCTTCGGGTAAAAACCCATTTTTGACCACCCATTCTTTGGTGAATTTATAAAAAAACATATATCCTTCTCCTTGTAGCGTCCAAGGCGCGCCTGCTATTTGACTCATATTTTTGATTGTAAATAAAATTGTTAAAATAAATTGATTATTTATATTCAATCAAAAACTATTCCTTCCATAGAAAAGGAAACAAAATATACACCATTGATAGTAAAATAAAATCAATAGCCGTCAAAATTAACACATCTTTATACCAAGAACTATCTTTTGCAAACCCAATCGAAATTATAGTGAGACGGATAAGTTCTAGCAAAATAGGCAAAATAACAGGAAAACTAAGCACTGCCATTAGCGTACCACTATTATTTGCTTTGGCAGCAATAGCCGAAATAAATGTAAAGGTAATAGAAAAACCAACACTACTTAGTAACATCGTAAGCCAAAATAGTGAGGGTTCTACAATCGGATTGCTCACCAAAACGCTCATCGTTGCATACGTCAATACTGCTAAAATACTCAGTAAGAGTGTGTTGTAAAATATTTTACTATAAATAATAGCAATTGGCGAAGCCAACGAATAATAATACAATTGTCGCTTTCCGCTTTCTTGCATAAAACTTTTAGCCACCGCATTAACCGCAGCAAATAAACTAATTATCCAAAATAGCGCATTCCAAACAGGTGGTTTTACTTGTTGGAATGACAAATAAACCACAAAAACGGTAGATACGACATACAATAAAATTCCGCCGATAGCGTATCGTTGCCGAAATTCCAAAAGAATTTCTTTGCGTAGGAGCGTAAAAAACTGACTCAATGTTTTATAGTAAGAATATTAAGATTGATTGGCTTTCGCCGCAAAAATTTGATACCATTTGGCAAATAAAGTTCCGATACTTATGCCTAATAATGCGCCACAAATTACGTCAATTGGGTAATGCACCCCCACATAAACCTGCGCAAAAGCGATACTTCCTGCCCAAACATAAAGTGTATATTTAATAAAACGTCGTTTACGAAAAAAAATATTTGCCACGATAGTAGCTAACGAGAAGTGATTAGCCGCGTGTGCAGATGGAAAGCTAAAGCCGTTACCGCATTCTACCAATAAATTGACCGCTTGATTTAATTCGTGACATGGTCGTGGGCGCGCAATTAACGGTTTTATAATACTGCTACAAATAATATCAGAGCAGCTTACCGCTAATAGGATAAAAAACAGAACTCCGAAACCTTTTTTTTGGTAATTAATCAATAAGTAGGAAATTCCAAAAACATATAGCGGTGACCAAAATAGTTTTTCACGCCAGAAGGGTAGGAGTGCATCAAACAAAGTATTGGAAAAAGTACTTTGTAGCCAATTAAAGCATTGATAATCAAGGTGTGATATAGTTTCCAATATGAATTATTTTATTATTCAGCTATGCAAAGGTAATCTTTTTTATAGATTTTCAAAAGAATAGGCATAATATTACTTATAAAAGGTACTTTTCCCTTTACGCTTCGCCCCAAAAAAAATCCGCCTACCGCTGTGTGATACAGGGTAGGCGGGTAATGTGAGGCTGGCGGCGACCTACTCTCCCGGATTTTGTGTCCAGT
>JAYWGJ010000342.1:0-17981 GCA_043778315.1 Saprospiraceae bacterium
CGAATGATTTGTTTTTTCATCGGACTCAATTTATCTATAAATAATTTGCCCTCGATATGGTCGTATTCGTGCTGAACGACACGGGCATCTAAGCCAAAATACACGTCTTCGTGCTGCACCCAGTTCTCGTCGTGATACCTAATACGGACGTTTTCGTGTCGGCTCACATCGCCACGAATAAACGGAATACTCAGGCAGCCCTCTTCATACGCCCACATTTTGCCCGTTTCGGAAAGTATGCGCGCATTGAAAAATACTTTTTTTACACCAGGCGACCTGCGTTTTTCGTCGTCCTCTATTTGCGCCGTATCGACTACAAATACGCGCAAGGCTTTACCGATTTGCGGCGCAGCCAAACCCACGCCGTTTGTAGCGTACATCGTCTCGAACATATCATTTACTAAGGCTGCCAAATCAGGCGTAGCCGCATTCACGTCGGCGCATTTTTCGCGCAATACGGGGTGTCCGTAAGCAAAAACAGGTAAAATCATGGGTTAAAAATTGCAGTAAGCCTTAAAAATTGGCTTTATTATTTGTAAAAAAATTTATTTTAATTGAAACGATATAGCTGAAATAAAATAAACGATATCCTTTATCTACACTCAAAAAATAGCTTAACCCTACGTTTCACTACGGTCTAACTATTTTTTCTTCGTTCCCGATAATATCGTTTATTTTAAAGCATATATTCTACCATTTTGTGCAACGCACACTATTAAAATTGTACATCAAACCGAGGCTCGCAAATACATAAGTGTCGTTATTGAAGCCGTTGCCGCGCTGCCGTGTCGGCTGCCCGATGCCCGACTCGGGTATGCCCGAACGGTCGGAGAGCGCGACCGCTAAGTCGCCGTGCAGCGACCGCAGATTAGACGGGTCGGGGTAATTGCCGCTCACGTCGTCGAGGTAATCGGTAAATAATTTTTTGGCACTAAACTCAAAATTAAAACTCCACTCCCGAGCCAAATCGAGCTTTAAGCCCAACCCGTAGGTCAGTTGCGGCTGCAAAAGCGCGTACTCCGAGCCGATAAACTGCCCTTCGGTGCCGAGCGTCTGCAAGCTCACCCATTGCCCGTTGTATTTTGTACGCGGATTAAAGTGAAACGCGCCGCCCCCGACGAACACATACGGCGAAATATTTTCGTCGCGCTTGCCGTGCTGATACGGCAAAAAATTGAACTCTATTTGCGCAGTCGCGTCAAATATATGACTCTTAAAATCCAGGTTGCGCGCTTGTTGTAGCGGCGTATTGTAGTCGCGGTCGTAGGCTTCGATAGTCCCGTAATTTAGCGAAAGCTTACTCGAGATGCGCGAATTAAAATTATGGCGCGTCATTGCGCCGAAGGCGATATTAGGTCTATTTAAACCAAAATCGGGGTTTATGTCGCCGAAATAATGCGTCCCACCTATCCAGCCGCCCAGTTCCCAGCGTTGCGCGAAAGCGGAAGTTGCCATTGCTGCGCCAATCAAGCAGATAAAAACAATTTTTTTAAACACGTTTTTGTTGTTTTTGTATAATAATTTTTCCAAAAAAATCAATCGCAATACATTTGCCATCAGTTTTTTATAAATTTTAATTATTATGATATGAAAGTTTATGGAAAGGTGAAATCGATATATTATGATTAAGAAAATTGTTTTTTGATTTTTATAGAAAAACTACCAACAAAGGTAAGATAAATTAGCAAAAAAGTATTGTCTTTGTGGTGTAAAACGTAGATTATGTCAAAAATATTGCATTTTGAAAGTATTAATTTTATTATATATTAATTAATTTTAATTTATTAATTATTGATAAACAATTGAAATTAAAGAATACACGTTTTAAACTCATTTTTATATGTTTAGTTATTATATCAATTAATTGTATCTTTGCGTAGTGTGATGAAACTATTATAAAAAAATAGTACGTTCCTTCTTATTTTCCTCTTTATTCTGTCTCTAAAAATATTTTTATGTTGAAATATTGCGCAAAGCATACTTTTATGCTATTCACTTTTGTAATATTATTGTTGCCAATATTAGCTAAGGCGCAGCAAGCTCTCTACGACCCGTTGCGCATTGTGCATTGGTCATATAGCGCGAAAGCGACGGCGGCAAACGAATTTGACCTAACTATCACAGCCGAAATAGAGAAAGGCTGGTCGGTCTATTCGCAAAATATTGCGAAAGGCGGACCCGTAGCCACCAATTTTAATTTTGATAAAAACGGCTACGAACTTGTTGGGCGTGCGCAAGAGACTGGCGCGAACAAAAAAGAGGGCAACGACCCTGCATTTAAAGGTATGTACGTCGCGAAATATTACGACAAAGTAGTGTTTTCGCAAAAAATAAAAACGACCTCGAACGCCAAAGCAGCGAAGGGCGAAATTACTTTTATGACTTGCAATAGTGAGCGTTGCCTCGCGCCAACTTCCCTAAAATTCAGTATTCCGCTTGTCGCTAATAGCAATATAATAGCCGAAAACAGCTCAAAAAATACTAATATTTCGCCTTCTGCGAACCAAAATGCTACGGTAAGCAAGGGTTCGGGCGCAACGCCGCGCATTACAGCTACGCCGATAAAATCGCCTGTGCGCTGGACATTCGATAAAGTGAACGGCAGCAACGGCGAGTACGGCATTATGGCGAAAGCCGATATTGAGCCGGGTTGGTACTTGCTCTCGTCGCTACAAACGGGCAAAGCAAAACCGACAAGTTTCACTTTTTGGGACAAAAAAAATATTGTAGAATTGAGTATTTGGAAAGAAAGCGGACCGCGTATTTTTACGCCCGACGCTAATTTTGGTGGCGAAAAAGTAGCTAAATTTACGCGCAGTGCGTTGTTTACACAACACATAAAAGTACGCGACGCAGCCAAGATAGTGAAAGGCAGCCTGCAATATATGGTGTGCAACGCCGACGGCTGCCTGCCCGTACAAACCGAAAACTTCACGATTGACCTATCTGACGCGAAAGCGGCTGCGCCTGTGTTGGCGGGCTACACGCCCGAGCCGATTTTGGGCGGACCCGCAGGCGACACCGACGACACGACCGCCGCTACAAAAACCGACACCACCGACGCGCCCGCCGTTGCAGGTAGCGATTACCCGAGCCGCTACGGGATAGATAAAACCTACTTTAAGGACGATTGCTCGGGCGAAAAAGAGAGCGACGACTCGTATTTTTGGATATTTTGGGGCGGAATTGCAGGCGGATTGTTCGCGCTGCTCACGCCTTGTGTGTTCCCTATGTTGCCGCTCACGGTGAGTTTTTTCTTGAACCGCAGCAAAACCCGACAACAAGGCATTCGCAACGCTATTATATATGGACTGTCGATTATCGGTATTTATTTGCTGATTGGCTTGGTGCTGACCGCGATTTTCGGTCCAGCGATAGGTAATATTTTATCTACGCATTGGCTACCAAACCTCTTGTTTTTTGTCGCTTTTGCGGTATTTGCCTTCTCCTTTTTTGGTTATTACGAACTCACGCTACCGAGTAGCTGGGCGAACGCGACCGACACACGCGCTGATAAAGGCGGTTTGGGCGGCATATTTTTTATGGCGGCAACGCTGGTTATTGTTTCGTTTTCGTGTACGGGTCCAGTGATGGGTTCGCTGCTCGTTAAGGCGTTTGAGGGCAAAGACACGTTCCATCTTTTTGGTTTTATACCCATGAAGCCGTTGGTGGGAATGTTCGGTTTTTCGTTGGCGTTGGCATTGCCTTTCGCCTTGTTCGCGCTGTTTCCACAATGGCTAAAATCGCTGCCCCGCGCAGGCGGCTGGATGGATACGCTCAAAGTCACTTTTGGCTTCATCGAGTTGGCGATGGCATTCAAATTTTTATCGAACATCGACTTAGTGTATAATATAGGTGTGTTGCGCTGGGAGCCGTTTTTGGTGATTTGGTCGCTGCTTGCCTTAGGTTTAGCCTTGTATTATATGGGTTTGTATGTTTTTAAACCCGTTCAGAAAGTAGCCGAAATATCGGTTGCACGCAAAGTGGGCGCAGGTATTTCGCTTGGTTTTATGGCGTATATGATAAGCGGTTTGGTGACTTATCAGCCGTTGAGTTTACTCAGCGGCTTGCCGCCGCCTGTACATTACAACTTTTTTGGTCAAAAAAATAACGATTGTCCTGGCGGAATTGATTGTCACAAAAACGATTTAGATGCCGCTATTGCGGAAGCGAAAGCAAAAAATAAACCAATTTTTATCGATTTTACGGGTTTGGCTTGTGTAAACTGTCGCAAAATGGAGGATAACGTTTGGGTGAAACCCGAAATAAAACGCTACTTGACCGAAGATTTTGTAGTTGTATCATTATATTGTGACGACCGCACCAAACTCGCGTCTAACGAAATATATACCTCGACATATTACAAAAAAGAAATGGACGAAATCGGCGAACGCAACACTGACTTACAAACGGTCGTTTTTGAGGCAAATTCGCAGCCGCTTTACGCGATACTTTCGCCCGACCTAAAAGTGATGAACAAACCCGTAGGCTATACGCCCGACATAGCGGAATATGAAAAGTTTTTGAAATGCGGTTTGAAGCGTTTTAAAAGCGGAAAGAAATAACATATTCTTAATATAAAATTCATTTTTGTTAATATGTTATTCGTAACTTTGCGCACCGTTTAGAAAAGTAAACAATAATCAAATTATAATTTTAATATATGCGTTTTGGCGTAGTGCAATTTCCGGGGTCTAATTGCGACCATGATTTGATACATCTCCTCGCCGAAGTGTATCAGCAAGAGGTCGTTGAGCTTTGGCACAAACATACCGACCTGCAAGGCTTAACTACCGACGACTGTATCTTGTTGCCAGGCGGATTTTCGTATGGCGATTATTTGCGCTGTGGTGCGGTAGCTCGCTTTTCGCCGATAATGACAGCCGTGGTAGCACACGCAGAACGCGGCGGTTTTGTGTGGGGAATTTGTAACGGTTTTCAGATTTTATGTGAAGCAGGGCTGCTGCCAGGTGCGCTTTTGCGCAATAAAGACCAGCAGTTTATTTGCAAAAATGTATGGCTCAAACCTGCTACGACGAACACCTCAATCACGACTTATTGCGAAACCGACGTGCCGCTTCGCATACCGATAGCGCACGCCGAAGGCAGATATTACGCTGATGCAGCGACATTGGCAACGCTACAAAAAAACGACCAAATTTTATTCCGCTACTGCGACGAACAAGGCAACGTGACCGAAACCGCGAACCCGAACGGCGCAATAGACAATATAGCAGGTATTTGCAACGAAAAACGCAACGTTTTTGGTATGATGCCGCACCCCGAGCGATGCGCCGACATGCGGCTCGGGAATATTGATGGCAGTTTATTATTCGAAGGATTACTCGGAATGATGCAAGAGATAGAAATTGGTAGCTTAGGCTTGTAAATATATTCTCTCACAGCTTTGTAAAATAAGTATTGCGCAAATTGTGACATCAGTTTCAGCATTTTTGTATAGAATATTTACGATATTTCACTTCAAGTATAATATTTATTTATAATATGATAAATATTTATTGTGTATAACTCTGTGACTTTAAAATATTAATACATTTTGATTATTATAATTTAATGAAATTATAAATTATAAATAAAAATATTACAAAAAAAGTACTGGAATGTTATGGAAACTCATTTACAATAGCTTATCTTTGGCACAGAAATAAAGAGCCGTATTAAATACTTTGTTTCTGCCAAACGAACCGAATAAACTTCCGCTTAGTTCTTTTATTACAATTTCAACTTTTAATCTTTAAAACCTGAAAGAATATGCTTATTCTTTACATCGCAGCAGGTGTTTTTGTAGTTGGAGGAAGTTTAGTTTCGGCAATGAATTTGAATACAAGAGGTGGCAGACGATAGACTTGTGTCTATTCTAAGCTGCTGACTTGCTTCAAATGATTACCACTTCCCCGTGTTAGAGGACTTTATTCAGTCTTCGCTTCAATTCCCAAAATAAAACGGACGTATCTTCTACAAGAAGGTACGTCCGTTTTTTATTGTAATATTACGATTTTTATAGTAATTTTCTACGCCAATCTTTTCACCTGTACGCTTTCGCTTATGCGTAAATCGCCGTCGGCGAAGCCGCTCAATAAATTAACTCCTGGGCATTTGCCTATTTCCAAACTACCCAAATCGGCATCAAAACCTAATCCCTCTGCGCCGTTGAGCGTCGCCCAACGCAGCAGCGTAGCGAACGGAACGTAAGATTGATAGCGTGCAATCGCTTTCAGCTCGTCCAAAACAGAAAGCTGCCAATTAGATGTGAGGCTATCCGTTCCGATAGTCAAACGCGCATCAGTATCTATAAACGCTTGATAATCAGGCAATTTGTTTTCTATGTATAAATTCGCATTTGCGCAAGTAGCCCAAAACACATTCGGCGACCACGTTTGTGCTGCCGCTATTTCGGCTCGAGTAGTGAGTGTATTGTGTACAAAAAGCGTTCTGTTATTCGGGTTCAAATGCTGTAAAGCGTAGTAAATTGCCGTTTTTCCTATCGGTCCGAAATCCGCCAAAGAGACATTAAATCCACCATAAAAATCGACAAATTTGCCCGTTCCGCTCAAAAAAAGCTCGTTTTCGGGCGGCGTTTCTTGGTTGTGAATGCTCACAGTCGCGCCGCTCTGCTCATTTGTTGCGTTAAGCAAACTAAATAAACGCTGCGAAACGCTGTACGGCGCGTGCGGGACGCTACTTTTGCGGCTGCCTGCGGGCGTAGGCACGGCATCATACACCTTTTTGTAGCCCTCAAAAGCGGTTTCGGCGTTTTGTTCTTGCAAAAAATCAAAATATTCTACAAACGTATAATACCGCATTTTGCCCTTTGCTTTTTGTGCAAAAGTATCGGTTACATTGCTAATATCACCTACCGCGACGATGCCGCCATCAATCATTTTTTGTTCGGCGGCGGCGATAGCGGCTTGTATTTCTTCGGGCGGCGCGGCGCGGCGTTGCACTACATTGGTGATAAACGAAATCAAACCAGTTCCCGTATCCACTTTCCCTTTCATGTGCGACAGCTCCAAATGGCAATGCGTATTGATAAAACCAGGTATCAAAACGCCCTGATGCACCTCGAGTTCTGCGGCTTCAAAATCGCTTTTTTCGCCTATTCTCACTATTTTTCCTTGATTATCCAAGACGATAACGCCGTTTTGTATCGGCGCGCTGCTTATCGGGAACACCCAATCGGCGGTTATTTGACGCAACATTCTAATAAATTATTTTTTGAAATTACTTTTTTGAAATTATTTTTTTGAAATTATTTTTTTTATGGTATTGAATAAAATTTCTATATCGGTATAAAAATTTTGAGTGGCAATATATTTTAAATTCAATGCTAATTTTTGCGGCATTAAAGTAGCGATATAAAACTGCTCGGGGTTTTCGACTGCCGCTAATAGCTCGCTTTCATCGGCAAATTGTATAGATGCAAAATCGGTGATGCCAGGTGGTACCGACAGCACTTCGCGCTGCGCGACGGTGTAAAGGTCGGTGTAGCGCGGGACTTCGGGGCGCGGGCCGACCAAGCTCATCTCGCCTGCCCAGACGTTAAACAATTGCGGCAGCTCGTCCATTTTATACTTGCGCAAAAAATATCCGAACGGTGTGACGCGCGGGTCGCGGTCGCCGACGGTCAGCGCGCCGCCTATACGGTCAGCGTCGGTGCGCATCGTCCTGAATTTCCATATTTTGAAAGGCGCCCCCCCGCGCCCCGTGCGCGTTTGTTTATAAAAAACACCGCCGCGCGAGTCAAGCGCAATGCCTATTGCGATAAGCAAAAAAAACGGGCTTAGTAACACTATAAATATGGTAGCCACAAAAAAGTCAAAAATGCGTTTTGGCACAGAAAATAAAAATTTATTTGTTTAACACAATAAAAGTGAAAATGGGTGCAAGCCCTACAAAAACCCACATATCACGAGTCGTTTCACTGTCCGTCATCGAGTAGTAGCCTGTTAGTAGAGCGATTAGCGAAGCAATAATCAAAATAACAGCCGTTTTTAGTGCCGTGTTTTTGGTTTGCCAATCGAACCAAAACCGCAAAACCGTTGCCAAAAGCAGCCAAAAAGGAATGGTGAAAATAATGGGTCCGATGCAGTTAGAAACCGAAATATTGAGTATAATATTTTTTATGGCTGCGAGGTCGTGGTAATTATGCGCCACTATTAATATGGCGATGCCGCTTAGGAGCGTAGCAGCCCAAATAATTACGGCGGTTTGTAGCGGGTCTTTTGGTAACATTAATAGTTTTTTTGCAATTAAAGTGTTAAATAATAAATAATTTACATACGTTAAACAAATATATATACGAAATGGCATACCATTTGCTTTAAAAATTATACTTTTGTATTCTATTTTTGTAAAAAATAGCGATTTCAAGATTTAATCCCAATAATCACTCAAAGTTAATAAAAATTTAAGTTATGAAACGAGTACTTTTTTCTTCTGCGCTTTTTTGCGCGCTCACGAATGCGGTTTTGGCGATGCCAACCAACGATGATACGCCTCAAAACACCCCAAACATCAAAAGCCTGAACGGCGGCTGGACGGTACGTATGGATAAGCAAATCGACGGCGAACTTGGTGCAGATGCTAAGGTTTGTAAGATGAATATTGTTCAGAAAGAGGACAGTTTTAGCGGTACGTTTACCACTGGTAACACAGGAAATATAGTGAACGGCTACTTATATGACGACGTTTTGGTGTCGGCGATTCAGTTCAGCAGCGACCCGAACAACCGCAATTACTACGTTTTTTCTGGTAGAATGAGCGCGGACGGAACTATAAAAGGCACTTATTACAACTCAAGTGGCGAGTCGGGCGATTTCGACTGGTCGAACACGGGCGCAGCATTAGTAGATGCACCCAAAACCAAATCAACTGCAGCTTACTACGCCGCGCCTTCCAAAAAAGCACCTGCAAAGGGGGCAGCTCAGCAGGCTGCTAAACCCGTAGAAACCGCAACCGCAACCGACGTGCCGTTGCCGACCGCCGATACGCAATATCACACCGTCGAGCAAGGCGAAAGCATGTACAGAATTGGTTTGAAATATAAAGTTATGGTCAAACAAATTATGGCTTGGAACGGCAGAACAGACCCTGCATTAGAACTCGGCGAAAAATTGCGCGTTAGCGAGTAAAATATTATTGTCATTTTTATCTTACGCAAAAGCAGCTAAATGGTTGCTTTTGCGTATTTTTTTAGTAAATGCAACCAATCTTATTTTTATTTCGTTCATAAAGGGGTTGAAGTGTAATTTTTAAACGGGTCTTAACGTTATAAATAAAAGATAATAGATTATAAAACTTGGTGTTGTCAGTAAAAACTTGTAACTTGCTGTGTTATTTATTAGTTAAATAGTATTTTAAGAATTGGTATGAAACTTAAATTTGCTTTTGTTACTTTGATGGTTGCTTTTGCGTGTGTTACTTTTGCGCAAAACAGCAAAAAAAGTACGGTCGCTCCGCAGCGACTTGGCGTTGGTGTAGGTATTGGCGTTTTGACGAATACGGACGCGGCGTTGCAGCCGAGCGGCTACTCGAGCGGCTTGAATATTACTTACGGCTTACGCGCGCGGTGGTTTATGGAAAGTGGTGTGTTGTACAATAATCGTTCGCAAGCAATAGCAACTACGGGTATTAATAAGGACGAAGCGCCTAAAACGGAAAATAAAGATAAAGCCGTTTTGAATTATCGCTACTTAGATGTTCCCGTCAAAATGGGTTATGTGATGTATAATAATCGCAAGTATAAACTGTACGCGTCTGGCGGCTTAGCGGCTAATTATATGATGCAAAACGGTACGACCAACGGTATTGCCAATCCGAACACATTTGGTTTATCTTATATGGCATCTATGGGCGGTGAGGTGAGCCTTACCGACCGGCTGCGTTTACGCTTCGAGCCGCTTTACCGTCAAGCATTGATTATTAATGCCAATAGTAAAAATATGGATAATTTTGGACTGCAAACTGGCGTTCAATACAACTTGGGCAGATAAATAAAATAATTATTTTTGCTAAATTCATATAAAAAACGGCTTACTCTGATGTAGAGTAAGCCGTTTTTTTATGGAAATGATGTAAATGCGGAGAATTAAGTAGATGTCGCAAAATAAGCACGGTTATCCGTAAAGCGCAATTTTAAAATAAACGTGCGTAAGCAAACGTTTAGCTTTAAAATCGAAGATTCGGCGTAGCCAAATAAGCGAGGATTATAACCGTGTTTATTAGCTGTCAGGTACTTATGCCAATTCGTCTGCTTCTACTTCGTCTATTTCGTCGACGATAACGACGGTTTGCGCCTTAATCAAATCTTTGATTTTGAGTTCGAGTTCGTTCGCTACTTCTGGGTTATCCAACAAAAATTGTTTAGCCGCGTCGCGTCCTTGCGCAATTTTAGTACCACTATAACTGTACCACGCACCACTTTTTTGCACCACCTCCATCTCCACACCTAAGTCGATGATTTCACCTACTTTCGAGATGCCTTGTCCGAACATAATATCAAATTCGCAGCTACGGAACGGCGGCGCGAGTTTGTTTTTCACTACTTTCACTTTAACGTGATTACCCATCACATTGCCATCTTTATCTTTGATGGCGTTGCCCGATTTACGAATATCTAAACGCACCGAAGCATAGAATTTGAGTGCGTTACCGCCCGTTGTCGTTTCAGGATTACCAAACATCACGCCGATTTTCTCGCGTAACTGATTGATAAAAATGCAGCAACAGCCCGTTTTGCTAATCGTACCCGTGAGTTTACGCAACGCCTGCGACATCAAACGAGCGTGTAAGCCCATTTTGCTATCGCCCATCTCGCCCTCAATTTCGCTACGCGGCACTAACGCCGCCACCGAGTCGATAACGATAATATCAATTGCACCCGAACGAATCAAGTTTTCTGCAATTTCTAAGGCTTGCTCGCCATTGTCGGGCTGCGCAATCAATAAATTATCTACGTCCACGCCCAATTTTTCGGCATAAAAACGGTCAAATGCGTGTTCCGCATCTATAAAAGCGGCAATACCGCCTTTTTTCTGCGCTTCCGCGATTGCGTGAATTGCGAGCGTCGTTTTACCCGACGACTCAGGTCCGTAAATCTCGATAACGCGACCACGCGCTATACCGTTCACGCCCAATGCAATATCCAAACCCAACGAACCCGTCGGAATAGTGTCTATTGCGTGAACTTGTTTGTCGCCCAAACGCATAATCGTACCTTTTCCGTAGGTTTTATCCAAACGGTCGACGGTCAATTTGAGCGATTTCAGTTTTTCCTCCTTCTCTTTTTCAAGAATAGAGGCTGCGGTTTCTTTCTCTTTTGCCATAGTATTTAACGGGGATTTATATATGAAAAATGATTTTGGGTTTTAACTTACATTTGTTGTAAATTTAAATGCAAAGTTAAACATTTTGTTTTATATTGATACTATTTTGTACAATTTATTTTTATAAAAAATATTTATTCCGTATCATAACAAAATAAAATACTGATTATCAATTAGTTATAATAAAAATAAAAAATACCTATCTTAACGCATATTTATACTGACTATTATTTTAAACAAGTTTATGTAGTGATTATACCATTATTACACCATTCCAAACGTAAATATACGATTTATTATGATAAAGAAAAATCGTTATTTGAAATAATTTTATTGCGACAAAAAATAATTTACAAAAAAAGCATAAAAAAACCGTGCAACTTGTAGGTTTAACCACAAATCCCACGCTTTTTTATGCCATAAATAACAATTTTTATATTTTTTTACGCAATAAATCCCTCACGGCTTCGCTTACTGTCGTAAACTCGAATTCAAAACCTTCCGCTAAGGCGCGACGCGGGACTACATTGCTGCTGTTCAAAACCGTTTCGGCAGACTCGCCCAAGCCTAATTTCAGCGCGAAAGCTGGTACACTTACCGTAAAAAAATGCCGTCCGTAGCCCTTTCCTAATTCATTTGCCAAATCAATTCCGTTGAGCGGCTGCGGCGCGCTACCGTTATAAACTCCGCTCCAAGCCTTGTTTTGTATAGCTTCTGCAAATAGTCGCGCATGGTCGTTGATGTGAATCCAAGGCATAAACGCCTTTCCGTCGCCAAAGTAAGTACCTACGCCCACCATGTAATTGAGCAGCAGTTTTGGCAACGCACCGCCCTTTGTGCTAAACACCACGCCCGTGCGTATGATGCAGACCCGAGCCACCAAATCTTTTACTTTTAATACGCTATTCTCCCACTCCACGCAGCTTTCGGTCAAAAAACCCTTGCCTTTTGTGCCGCTCTCGTCGGTCACTTTTGCTTGCGTATCTCCATAAAAACCGACCGCCGAAGTCGCGATAAACTGCGTTATCGGCAGCTTATTTTTTTTAATCGTATCATATAAAAGCTGCGTAGTGAGTACGCGGCTGTCTATAATTTCTTTTTTGTACTTCGCCGTCCATGCCTTATCTACTATGCCCGCACCAGCCAAATGTATGATAGTGTTTACGCCTTCAAAGGCTTCTATATCAATGGTTTGTGTAGTATAATCCCATGCGTAGGCAGGGAATTTTGCGGATAAATTTCGTTTGCGGCTGAGGTGACGCACTTCGTAGCCCTGCGCCGCAAGCAATGCACTCAGGTGCGCGCCAATCATGCCCGTTCCGCCTGTTATCAATATTTTTTCCATGATATTTTAACATAAAAAAGCTGTTTTTGTTGTCAAAGCAATTTATTTGTCATAAAAAAATGAAAACTTTGCTTAAACGAATGCGATGTAAAAATCGTCTAATAATTATGAAACAAAAAAATTTATACCCTTATTTTAAAAAAATTGCTTGGCTTGTCGCAACGCTACTCCTGCACTTCAACATTTTGTATGCGAATACGCAGCAAAGTGACAGTGTAGTCGCGCCCAAAATAATTATTCAAATGGACAATAGAGGCTCATTTATCGGTCGGCAATCCGTCACTATTTGGGGCGGCAAGCTCGGTGTAGAAATGTATCCATATCGTTTTGGCGTAGGTTATTACAATTTATTCAAAACACTAACCGTGCAATTGCCGCCTAATCACCATTCTTTGGCTGCCGAACTCGGCTTAGAGTTCAGCTATGTGAGTGTGTTTTTAGACCGTATTTTACTACAAAATAAGCATTGGGAATGCTCCGCGACTGCTAATGTAGGCTACTCGTTTATCACCATACAGCGCAACTTACCCGAGCAAACACTCTATACACAGGAGCGGCATAGTCCGCTCGGCGAGCTATCTATACAAGGGCATTATAAGTTTTTGCATTGTGCGGCAATAGGTGTAGGCGCGGGCTATCGTATGCTTTTCGATACGCAAAACGTAGTCAGAAAAGACTTCGACGCACCTATTTATACCCTTAAATTAAAGATTTTTCCGTTAGAATTGTATCAATCGTTACAGCGAAAAAAAGCTACAAAAGCATAAAAAAATATTTTTTCTTCATTACAAAAAAATCTCACACACTATTCAATTAGTGCGTGAGATTTTTTATTTTTATAACATGATTATATTTCGCATAATATTTTTTATAAAAATAATTTAAGCAAATATAATTTTATTTTGTAATTTATTAGCGTTTCAAAAACGCTCGTAGGATTTTTCGCAAAAAAAGTAATTGCATTAAATTGGAAATACCTGCACCTTTGTAGCATCAAAATAAACGGACTGTAACAAATTACAAAAAATATAACCCATTAGGGCTTTTAACATCAAAACACTCCGCGTTATGAGTAACACACCTTATTTTTTTCATAACAGGTTTTAAAAAAGTAAAGTCGGTTTTTTACAGCAAAAATGGCAACAGTCGCGGTATTTTTATACCAAGGCTGTTGTCGTTTTTTATTATTTTAAAATAGAAATTTAGTATATAATTTGGCGCAAATACAAGCCTTCGGGCGGCACACTAAGCGGCTTTTGCAGTGCTTTTTTGTTTTCCATAGCCGCTTGTAAATCCTCTAAACTCATACGTCCTTGCCCTATTTCCAGACACGCGCCCACGATTAGTCGTATCATGCCGCGCAAAAAACGATTGGCAGTGATGTGGTATTCCCACGCCGTTTCGGTCAGTATCCACTCGCTTCGCGTGAGCGTACAAAGCGTAGTATGCACCTGCGTATGCGTTTTGCAAAACGTGGCAAAATCAGTATAATTTAACAATAAATCGGCTGCTGCCTGCATTTTTTTGGTATCTACGCGACTTGCAAACGGGTAAAACCAAGCGGTTTCGGTATGAAAAGGGCTGCGTTGCAGGTCTATTTTATAGACGTAACTGCGCGATGTGGCATCAAAACGAGCGTGCGCATCATCTGCAACTGCGTAGATTTTGGTAAAAACAATATCGCGTCCACAAAGGTGATTGAGGCGTTTGAGCAAGTCGTGCGGCAACGCCGCCGCGCTATCAAAATGCAGCACAAAATGCTCGGCATGAACGCCCGCGTCAGTTCGCCCGCAACCTACTACGGAAGTCGGCGAGCGCAGCACGGTTTCGAGTGCGGCTTCTACTGTCGCCTGCACCGACACGCCTGTCGGTTGCGCCTGCCAGCCCACAAAACGAGTGCCATTATAGGCTAATTCGGCGAAGTAACGCATTTATTTTACTGCTATTTTACAATTAAATCATTTCGCGCAAGCGCAGTATCGCATTTACTATATCTTCCGCGACTTCGGTTTTCGCTTTCAGCGCAAAATCCGTTTTGTTACTTATGCGGTCGATGATTGTAATTTTATTGGTATCATAACCAAAAGTCGCCCCTGCGTCCTGCGTAGTATTCAGTATTATCGCGTCCAAATTCTTCTTTGCCAATTTCAATTTGGCATAATGCAACGCATCGTTTGTTTCCAAAGCAAAACCAATTAGTAGCTGCCCTGCGCGTTTTTGCGCACCCAAAGTAGCGGCAATATCGGTCGTTTTTACTAAGTTGAGCGTTAGCGAATCCGTATTTTTCTTTATTTTTTCGTTCGCAATATTATCGGGTTTATAATCCGCAACCGCCGCCGCCCATACGCATATTTCCGCAGCAGCGAAATGCGCTTCGCAGGCAGCGAACATTTGCGCGCCACTTTCTACGTTTATAGTCGTAATATTATGGTGTGTAATTTTTATTGCGGTCGGTCCCGTTACGAGCGTCACGAGCGCGCCACGTTGCGCCAAACTGAGCGCGATAGCCGCGCCCATTTTGCCCGACGAGCGATTACCGATGTACCGAACAGGGTCTATCGACTCGTAGGTCGGACCCGAAGTGAGCAAGCAGCGCACACCCGCGAGGGTCTGCGGCGTGTCTTCTTCGGTAAAATAATTTTGCAAAAAAGCGATGATATTATCGGGTTCAGCCATACGTCCTTGTCCGACCAAACCGCTCGCGAGTTCGCCGTGTTCGGGTTCGATGAGGTGACAGCCGTCCGCCTCCAATTGCCGCACATTGCGCGTCGTAGCAGGGTGCAGCCACATATCCAAATCCATAGCGGGCGCGAAAAACACAGGGCATCGCGCAGAAAGATAGACTGCGGTTAGTATATTATCGCAGTTGCCCGTCGCTATTTTGGAGAGGGTCGTAGCGGTGCAAGGCGCGATGACTATCGCATCTGCCCACAAGCCGAGTTCGACGTGATTATTCCAGCCGTCCGCGCTGCTCACGTCGGTCAGCACGTCGTTGCGCGACAGCGTAGAGAGCGTCAAGGGCGTAATAAAAGCGGAAGCCGCAGGGGTCATTAACACCCGGACTTCCGCTCCTTGGCTGATTAAGCCGCGCACTAATTGCGCCGATTTGTAGGCGGCGATGCTCCCGCACACACCGACTATTATTTTTTTACCTTTCACTATTTTTGTTAAATAGGTGGTTAGTTTTCTACTTTTTCGTTAGTGTGTTCGTAGTGTAGTTTGTCTTGCAAAAACTCCGCCGTAGCGATAGTTGCAGGGTTTGGCAACCGCTCATAAAATTTAGATATTTCTATCTGCTCTTTATTTTCGTTGATTTCCTCGAGGTTTTCTATTTGCGAAGCAAATTCGCCCAGTTTTTCGTGCAATTCTTTCTTGATTTCGGAAGAAATAGCGCGCGAGCGTTTAGCAATGATAAATAAAGACTCATAAATATTGCCTGTGGCAGCCACTAATCGCTCGATTTCGGCAGGTTCTGCGCTCGGGTTGAGGGTTTGTGCAAACTTTTTTAATTCGCTCATTTTTTATTTTTTATTACTATATGAAATATTAATTAAGGCTATTTTTTTGTTAATCTGAACTACCTATAACGCTTTCAACCGCTTATTAGAAGCGTCAAAAATCTTTTCGGCATCTTTGGCAAGCGGACTGTCGCTGTGTTTATCCACAAAATCGCGATACGCAACTAAGGTTTCGCGGTAACGCTCCGCCTGCTTGTCCTCGACGCTGTTCTGCGCTAAGTAATAGCATGATTTTACAATCATAAAACGCGCTTTGTCCGCGTCGGGCGCGTCGGGATATTTCTGCAAAAGGCTTTTGAAAACGTGCGTTGCCGCTTTATAATCCGCCACTTTATAGTATAATTCTGCCGCATCAAAATCTTTTTGATACAATACAACACGACTTATATCAATCGCTTTATTGCACTCTTCTACCTTTTTTGAGTTCGGGTAAGTGTTCGTGAACAACTGATACGCCTCGATAGCTTTGAGCGTATATTCTTGGTCGAGCTTCGAGTTCGGAGCTAATTTGCCGAGCGCAACCGCCGACATATACGCCGCATCTTCCGTGTATTCGCTGTTCGGAAAGTTGCTCGCGAAAGTTTTGAAATAATACGACGCAGACAAATACTCCTTCATATTATAAGAGCAATTGGCGTACAGCCACGAGTATTTTTCGGCATCTTTCGTGCCGCGAACGAAAGGCATCACGTCCTCAAAAAGCTGTTGCGCTTCCGAGTAGCTCTTGTTTTCGTAATATTTCAAGGCTTCGTCGGCTTTCACCTTAAAGTCCTGTCCTTTTTTGATAGTGTCAAAACGCGACGCACATGAACTCAAAACGAGTATTGCTGCGAAGCAGAGGCTTAATAGTTGCTTTAAATTTTTCATAATTAACACGCAAAACTACGGTTTTAAATTGGATTATTACAGTATTGTAGATAGTTTTTTTCTTTTTTTAATTTATGATTATATTTACACAACGTTTTTAAGCCGTTTTTCGATGCCTCTCGGCATAACTTTAAGATTTATTTCACATTTTGATAAAATAAAAACTGTATGGAGAAGAAATAGGAAGTAATGGTCAGGTAGGCAATTAAAGTAGCTAAAAATAGTATTTTTGTTTCAAAATACCAATTCTATTTACCCGCTATGATTTTAGTGGAGAGTAAAATAAAGGATATATTGGATTTACTCGTTAAGTAAACACTAACTCAAATAAAGCGCAACCTCACTTCGCCGTGTTCTTGCGCTTTTTTATTGTTTATTCGCAACATATCTAATTGAAGGAAAATATTATTTATTTATAATAAAAATATATAAACTGTTAATCATCAATATATTATAAAAATTAAATAACATAAAAATTAAAATCAAGCTGTTTTTTATTATAATAAAATATTTTACCGTATTATTGTAGTTCGAAAATTATAAGTTGGCTTTGCGCCAATTATTCCACCAAAATATTCCGACTAAAAATATGGCAAAAACGCTCAATATTATTTCGCGCAAAAACACGGATACTAATTGGTACAAGGCAAATCCTTATACCGACAACGATATAGATACGATTCCTGATGCGGAGGGCGCGACCGCGACTAAACAAATCACGTCGATACCGTCGCCGTTTGCGCGAGTCGATTTGTTCAAATCCGCGTTTCGGAGCTTAGTAGAGCAAGCGCGCACCGACGGCACACGCCTCAACGGCAATACGATTCACCACAAATTGGTGAGCGAAACGCTCGACTTAGCGCAGCTTTTTTTCAATATGGACGCGCTCAAAGAAGACGCGGGCAA
>JAYWGJ010000343.1:0-4875 GCA_043778315.1 Saprospiraceae bacterium
GAATAAAATTATTTACACCACTTATCCATTCTCGTCGCTCGCACTTCCGCCCGTAGCGGCAATTTTTTTCTGAAAACCGATGGTTTTTTTGTTGCTCAGTGAATCCGAGTCCTTGTCGAGGCGGAGGTGTTGCACATCGTCTATTGTTATCACGGCTATCATGTCGGAGGTGCGCTCTATTTTGGCGAGCGTCGCCAGACGAAGATTTTGATTTTTGACTACTTCCGTAATTATATTGCGTACCAAACGTGCATTCCCAAAATAATTGTCGCGGTAATCGTACTGAAACTCGAGATAACGGTGAACGTGCTTCGAGGCTTCGGCGGTGAGCGCGAGGTCTTCGTCGCGCACCATTTGTAGCGCAATATCGAACAGCTCGGTAGCTGTGTAATCCTCAAATTTCAAAACTTTATCGAACCGCGAGCGCAAGCCAGGGTTCACTTTCATGAAGCCGTCCATGTTGTCGGGGTAGCCCGCTACGAAGACGAAAAACTCGCCGCGTTGGTCTTCCATGCGTTTGAGGAGCGTCTGTATCGCTTCGCTGCCGTAGTCGCCCGAGGCGTTGCCGTGCGGACTTAGCGCGTAGGCTTCGTCTATAAAAAGTACACCGCCGATAGCCTCGTCTATTTTTTCGGCGGTTTTGATGGCGGTTTGCCCAATAAAACCCGCTACTAAACCTTGTCGGTCGGTTTCTACCATGTGACCGCGCTCCAATATACCTAAGGCTTTGTATATTTTGGTTAGAATGCGTGCTACCGTCGTTTTGCCCGTGCCAGGGTTGCCCACAAAAACGGTATGCAAAAAGAACTTATTGAGTACGCCTTTTTCTGTTTCGCGGTGAAACCGCACCAATTTGACGAGTTCGTGTATCTGTATTTTTATTTGGTTCATACCAATCAAACCGTCGAGTTCGGAGAGCGACTCGCCGAGCGCAGGGTCGTCGATAGGTATAAACGGCACGTCTTTATTGCGCAGCACGTTAATCGTTTCCACGTCTTGATACTCTATAAACTCTAAGGTTTCGTTGTCCAAGTCGTTCGGTTCGTCTTCATTCATCACGCGCAAGCCGAGGTTCATCTTCGCCTCCTCGACGAGGTCGAACACGAACCGTGCATTGCCAAAACTGCGGTCGCGTCGCCGGAAGGTGTCGGTAATGATACGGCTGAGGTGACGTTTCGCCTCGAGCGATAACTTGACTGATTTGCGCGCACAAGCGTACTCGGCTATCTGCGCGAGTTCTTGCGGGAGGTAGTCGGGGAACTCAAATTTGAGTTTAAAACGCGATTTTAGTCCAGGATTTGAGTCCAAAAACTGCTGCATTTCTTTGGGATAACCTGCCACAACGACCGCAATATCGCCTTCGCCGTCCGACATTTCTTTGAGCAAAATTTCTATCACCTCGCGCCCAAAATCCTTCGAGTCGTCGGAGGCTCGTGCGAGCGAATACGCTTCGTCGATAAACAAAACACCGCCTCGAGCTTTCTCTATCGCCTCCTTCACCTTCGGTGCGGTTTGCCCGATGTATTCGCCTACGAGGTCGACCCTATCTACTTCGTGAACATGACCGTTCGTGAGCAAACCCATGTTTTTGTAGAGTTCGCCCATCATTTTAGCTACGGTTGTTTTGCCCGTGCCAGGGTTGCCGTAAAATACGGAATGTATGTTTATGGGTTCGTTTTCGTTAAATCCTTTGCGTCGGCGCAACTGCAAAAACTGAATATATTGCGCGTGTTCGCGTACCTTTTTTTTGATAGCGGTCAAGCCAATCAACGCGTCCATATCCACCATCAGCGTCTCGAAATTCATCAAGTCTTCGCTGCTCACTTCGCCTATTTCGGTACTCGGAAAATATTTGCTGTCATTAAACATATCCAAAATATCGCTTTCGGCAAACGCCGTAAATGCGCTATCGGCTTCCTCTTTGAAGGCTTCGCCGACCTCAAAACCAAGCGTCGCGACCACTTTATCCAAAAATATCACGTCCAAAGTATATTCGCCGTATCGCCACGAACCCTTTACGTTAGTGCCAAGCCCCGCCGTGACGGTGAACACGTCTTGTGTTCTGTCCACCATTTGCAGCGTCGAAATCTGCCCTTTTAGTTCGCTCGAGGCGGTATATACTTTAAAAAATAGCTCACAATTCCAGTTCCGTGCAGGATAAGCGTTGCTAATATCCAATTCGAAATGAATATAGCGCGTTTCTTCGCCATGAAAAGTATGCACATAACGGCGGTCGGCAGGTACTACGTCGTCGGCGGGTCCTTCATAAAACTTGATGTTTTGCACTGCCAAAAGCGGTGCGCGGTCGTCGGTTTGCTTACCCGCATCCTCTATATAAAACTGACATTCGCCTACTTTTTCGCCGTCGACGAGTGCCTCCCAAATATAAGTGCCTTTTTTCCAAAAAACCCCCAATTTTTTAGCTCCCCAACCTTCTCTGACATGATAAATGTTTTCGTGACGCGACACTTTGCGTTGTAGCGGCAGGGTACAAACCTCTTTCAGGTCTTTGCTGTTTCGTTTGCCGATTTGCATACAGCGCAGCACAATTTCTGCCTCCCAATCTTCTACGTCGAACAGTTTATTATAAAACGACAATTCCACATAGATATAGTTCGTTTCGTACCGCTCAAATACTTGGCGGAATTTTTTTCGGTTGTCTGCCAGCCATTCGGTAGAGGCATATACTTTGAGGTCTTTATATTTAAAAAACCGATTACTTGGTGGGTTATTGCGCAGCATAAAACATTTTGTTGTATATAAAAAAAGAGTCGTAGCAAAATAATTTAAGTTTTATATTATACATAAAAAACTAATGTAATCAAGTCTTGACACATCGTTTGACGGCATAATATAAAAACCCACTGCAAGTTTACCGCTTTTATTTTACATTAGCACTATAATAAAATAAATTTTTTTGTTTTATATAAATAAATATAGATGTGTAGTGTGTTTTTTTCGTATTTTGTATCAATATAAAACATAATTTATTAACGTAGGAATAGCTAATAATATAAAAAGCCTTGTTACCTTTGTGAACTGTTTAACTATTGTAGAACATGTATTTCAAGTAAAATTTTATTGATAATTGTAATAAATCACAAAACCGCATTCTTTAAAAACTAAAATTTATGACCTTCAAATCTTTACTTCTTGCCTTATTTTGCTTGCTGATGATAGGGAGCGCGACGGCGCAAAAGTATGCGGTATCGGGTAGAATTACCGACGCGGACAAAAACGAGTCGCTGCCTGGCGCAACCGTGCAGATACTCGGTACGGGTGCCATCAGCGATTTTGATGGCAATTATTCCGTTGACCTCCCTAACGGCAGCTACGACCTCATCGTTTCGTACTCAGGCTACGAAACCAAAACCGAAAAAATAACGATTGCAGGCGCGCCGATTACCTTAGACGTGAGTATCAGCCCTAACGTAAAAGTATTGGACGCGGTGATGATTACTGCCGACATCGCGCGCGACCGCAAAACGCCCGTCGTATTCAGTAATATTCCTACTTTGAAAATACAAGAGGAACTGGCTGGGCAAGATATTCCGATGATACTCAACTCTACACCTGGCGTTTATGCGACACAAGCGGGCGGCGGATTAGGCGATGCGCGGATTAGTATTCGCGGGTTCAGTCAGCGCAACGTAGCGGTGATGCTCGACGGCGTTCCCGTGAACGACATGGAAAACGGACAGGTGTATTGGTCAAACTGGTTTGGGTTAGAAAACCTCACTAAATCGATGCAGGTGCAACGCGGCTTAGGCGCATCAAAACTCGCCGTGCCGTCGGTGGGCGGTTCTATCAATATATTGACGAAAGGTATTGACGACAAAAAATCGTTGGTGTTCAGCCAAGAAATAGGCTCGGGCGGGTACAACCGCTCGTTGATTTCGTACAATAGCGGCAGAATGGCGCATGGTTGGGGCGTTTCGGGCGCGTTAGCGTATCAACGACAAGACGGCGTGGTGAATCAAACGTACTCGAAAGGTCTGTTTTATTATCTACGGGTGGACAAGCAATTAGGCAAGCACATGTTGAGTTTGTCGGGTTTTGGTGCGCCGCAGGAACACGGGCAAACGCGCCGTATGGCAATAGGTACGGTCGACTCCGCTTATTCGCGTCAATTGACGGGCGTTACGCCTGCTGGCGGTGCTAATCAAAATTTTGGCAACACCTATAATTTCTCTGCTGGGCGCGACGTTAATTCTGAACCTTTCAATTCTAATATCAATTATTACCACAAGCCGCAGTTCACTTTGCGCCACTCATGGGCAATAAAAGACAATTTATCTTTGACTAACGTGGCGTATGTATCGGTAGGCACGGGCGGCGGCACTTCGCAGTCGACCGCATTTACCCGAACCTTAGACGACGGCTTATTTAACGTCGCCGCAGCGCGCAATGCGAACACGACGCGCACGGCTTCGCGCTGGATACGCGCCGCCCGCAACGACCACTTTTGGTACGGCTTGCTCTCGACGGTGAAATGGGAGATTAATAAATCGTTTACTTTTTCTGGCGGTCTCGATGCACGCGATTATCAAGGGCATCACTTCAGAACCGTTTACGATTATTTGGGTGCGGAGCGGTTGCAGGTAGTCAATAAACCATTGGTACAAAACTTCAATAAAGCACCTTATATTTATCAAGGCGATACCTACGATTACGACAATACGGGCTACGTCCGCTCGGGCGGAACTTTCGCGATGATAGAATATAGCAAAAAGAAACTGACCGCTTTTTTGAATATTACGGGTGCAATGACGGGCTACAAATTGGTGGATCATTACAAACCGATGGTCGTCAATTTGGCGGATACGACGTTTTATGTCGGCGGCTATAAATCGGCGCAGCAAAGCGCGATTGGTG
>JAYWGJ010000344.1:0-1788 GCA_043778315.1 Saprospiraceae bacterium
AGTACGTCCGCCCAATTCTATGCCCTGCACCACCGTCGAAATGGTGCGCTGCGCAAACAAATTAAAACGATACCGTTCGGTGAATTGAACCAACGAAAATATCGGACCAATAAAGTGCATAGACAGGTCTTGCTCGTTCCAGTGCAACACATTTTCACGCAGTGTACTACAAAATTTGTGTACACAGATTTTATCAACCTCGTCTATTTCGTAAGTTGTTGTAACCCACTCGTGTAATATTTGGCTGTGCAGCATAAGTTGCAATCCAAATACTTCTTCCATACGCACCAGCGTACATTCGCTAAAATTTATTTTTTCCACGCTATTTTTTTAAAAAGGGTTTATATCACCGCATCAGCGATGCGCTGCACTACTACATTGGCTCCGTGCGCTCCATACAATAAATTTTCAACTGAAACAGAATGCGCAAAATTTGGTAGGCATCTTCTATTTCGGTACTGTCAAAAGTGCGGCTAATCGCGTACTCGCTGTTCTCTAAAACCATAAATCGCCATAAAGCACCCACTACATAGCAGCCGTAAATGGGCAAATCAGTACCCTGCTCTTTGTTTAATTGCTGCCCTACGAGCATCGCGGCGAGTGCCTGCCCCGCGGGATCACCGTTAGGGTCAGTTTCTTTTTTATACTCGTTGATAGCGAAATAGGGCGTTTCAGGCTCACGATAACCCGAGGCGATAATCTCGTCGGTACGCCCATTGAGTAGAATGCCCTGTACAACTGCCGAAATTGTACGTTGTGCAAACAAATTGAAACGGCGAAATACCGTAAATTGAGTTAAAGAAAACATTGGACCTATAAAGTGCATAGACAAGTCTTGTTCGTTCCAGTGCAGCACGTTTTCGCGCAACGTACCACAAAAACGGTTCACGCAAGCAATATCTACTTCATTCAGCAGATAAGTGGTAGATATCCATGTCGTTAAACTGGGTATGCTTATGCTTGGTACTAAGCCAAATGTACGCTCCATTTTATATAAGGTACACGCACTAAAATTTATTTTTTCCATGATATTTTTTTGAAATGGGTTTATATCACCGCATCGCTGATGCGCTGCACCTTTCGTCACCGCATCGCTGATGCGCTGCACATATTTTAATATACAAACTCCCCAAACTCGGAGCGTATCGTAATCCGTTTGCCTTCACTCAACGGCTCCACTCGTCCTACTATTTGCGCGTCGATATTGTATTTTTTTGCTATTGCGATGACCGGTTGTGCGTGTGCTTCGGACAAATAAACCTCTAAGCGGTGTCCCATATTGAACACTTTATACATTTCCGACCAAGCCGTGTTGCCTTCTGTTTGTAACAAAGCAAATACGGGCGGTAGTGCAAACAAATTATCTTTAATAATATGTGTTTGGTCATTTTGGAAATGCCCAACCTTCGTTTGTCCGCCGCCGCTACAATGTATCACGCCGTGCAGGTGTGGGTGCAGCTCTACGAAAATATCGCGCAAAACGGGCAGATAAGTTCGAGTAGGAGAGAGGAGCAAGTCGCCAACCGTGTAGTTTTTATTTTGGTAAATAAAAGTATCGGTGAGGCGGCGGCTGCCGATAAACGCTACATCGTCGGGCATTTTGGCATCGTAGCTTTCGGGGAAGCGGTGCGCGTAGTAGTGCGAGAGTGCGTCGTGTCGCGCCGAGGTCAAGCCGTTGCTGCCGATGCCGCTATTGTACGCCGTTTCGTAGCTCGCCTGACCCGTTGCGGATAAGCCGACTATCACGTCGCCTGCTTGTATATTATTTTCGAGGATTTGGTTGCGGCG
>JAYWGJ010000345.1:0-17902 GCA_043778315.1 Saprospiraceae bacterium
CCGCCCGTCAGCGTAAGCTGATTGCTCACCGACCACGCGTCTTCTGCATAAGCGGAATAGATATTTTGGCGGCTACCGAAAGGCGTAGTCCGCAGTTCGGCAGCGTAATTTAAGACTTGTATATTCGATGGTAAATCGGTATAATCTAAGCTCGAGCCTAAGTTTCGTTTACTTAGTGCGTCCAATTCTTTGGCGTTAAGCTGCACTTGATAACTACCAAAAGGATTGCTACCTGCTTGCAAACTAAACCCACTCGAGGTGAGTTCCAGTCCTGTTTTTATTTTGTGTTTACCAATATAATATTTGAATTTTTGCTGCGCCTGAATAGTGTTTTCGGTCATTTTGAACAAATTACCTGTGTTCCCAATCTGCGCAATTACCTGCGCCTGCGGATTGAGTACAGTCACTTGCGGGCGCTCGCCTTTTATTTTCGGTCGGTCGTAGTTCCAATAAATGTAACCAAAACTTACATTTGTTTCGGCTACCAAATTAGCACTTACATATTGATTTTTCAAGGCGTACAACATACTCGTTTTGTCCAAAATACTTGCTGCTGACGGAAATACCACACCTGCCTCTGCACCGCCGCCTTGTTTTTCGGTATGGTACAAGCCCCAATTCATAAAGAAAGAAGACCGCAATTTGGTATTCCAGACATAGTCTAATTTGGCAGAAAAAGTATTATTGCGCCCAAGCCCCGACACCTTTTCGTTCACATTAAGGTCGGGCGAATAGAGGGCGTTGCTGCGCAATTCGTAAGCGTGTTCGGAAGCTATAAAATAATACAACTTATCTTTTTTGAAAGCGCCGCCTGCGCCGTAAGTCAATTGATACCGCCCGTAACTATCATTTACTTGATTACCCAAAAAGTCACGCTGAAAAAACGGCGTTTTTGCTACCAAAAAATTAGGACGCACCACCGCGCCTATTTCGCCGTGATGCTCGTTAGTACCCGACCGATAGGTCACGTTCACTACGCCGTTCGCCGCGTTGCCGTATTCGGCACTATAATTATTGGTGAGTACCGATACATTTTGCGTAGCACTCGTAATCGCAAATATTTTCGCGCCGCCCAAAAACCGTTCATTATTATCCATACCCTCCATCAAATACGAGGTGTTTAGCCCGTTGCCGCTATTGATACTAATTAATGGTGCTTCGGGAAAAAAACCAACCGCTTCGGATACATTCGGTAAGCGCGCCAACATACGTTGCACGTCGCGAGCTTGTACAGGCATATTGAGGAGTTCTTTTACGCCGACTTCGGACGAAACCGTCGCGTTCGTCGTATTAATACGAACGGTGCGCTTCGACGCTTTTTTCTCTACTGCGTTCAGCTCAACTGGCTCTTCTATGAGCAGCAAACTCATATCCATATTTTCGGCGAGTGTGATGTCTTGCTCAAACGCAATAACCATGCCTTCGGGGTTGCGAGTATAAACCACATAAGTGCCTGCCGTAGATAGTCCCTTAAAAAAAACCTTGCCCGAGCCGTCCGTGACCGCAGTTTTACGCAAATTGATGAGGCTGTTTTCCAATATAACCGTATCGCTCACCATCGGCGAGTCCTGATTAGCGGAAAGTACCGTGACTTCCAAATTAGCTTGTGCAAAGCTGTTCACAACCGCAACCAATAATGTAATAAATGTTGGTATAATAAATTTCATAGATATAATTTGACCACAAAAGTACAATAATACACTGTAAACAACTTTATAGACAGGGTTGTTTTGATGTCATAAAAGGGTTACAATAGAAAAAACAGTATTTTGTGTGGAATAGATTTGATTATTCAAAATAAAATTAATGCAGCCCTTTCGTTACAAACATAAAAAAACTACTCGCCTCCAACGAAACGAGTAGTTTTTTATTGACATCAATATTGTTTGATTGCTAATTTATCTGCGATTATTTCTAATGAAATCGGTTAAATTACGGCGACTCGCATCAAAATCAAACACATTATTCACCAAATGATAATTATTTATATCATAAGTATGTGCGTAAGCATATTTCGCAAAGTCTAAACGGTTGTTTTCGAAGCTGAATATTTTGCATACTTCGCGCACCTGCGCTGCCGTGAAGCAGTTGCTATCGCTGATTTGTTTGGCAACTTGCAGGCGCGTATTGTCAAAACTGGAGCTTTTTATCGTCCGCATCGCGTTGTCAAAACCGCCGTTATCCATAGGCGCAGGGCAGCCGATAGTGCCGTTGTAGCCAGGCACATACGAAGGCGGCGGCGCAGGATTGCCGTAAGCAGGTGGCGCGTTATAGTCGTTACTATTATAATTATTACTGTTACCGCGCGGACGGTTGCCAATGTAATTCGTCAAGTCCGCTACGTTGCTATTAAAAGTAAAAAGCGTACCTACACGGAAATAATTGTTCACATCATACACATAATCGTAGGCAAATTTAGCGTAATCTAAACGATTATTTTCAAACGTAAATTGCTTGCAAACTTCCATTATTTGGCTCACTGTGAGACAGTTAGTCGAGGTGATTTGTTTGGCAACTTGTAGGCGCGTGTTCTCGAAAGTCGTTTGGGCGATAGTTCCCAATATATCTTGAAAAGTACGATTATCCACTGGCATCGGGCAGCCGATAGGTCCGTTGTAGCCTGGCACATATACAGGTGGCGGCGGTGGTAGAGGTGGTGGCGGTGGATTATAATTATCGTAATTATTATTGTAACCGCCGCCGCCGCGAGGTCCGTCGCCATAAAATCCGCCGCTTCCGCCCGAGTAGGTATAGACGTTATCGTCCAAAAACTCGTTGAATTGGTCTTGATGCTGACGCAAGACAAATAAATCAGACAAAATTTCGTATTGCGCCCAATCAAAGCAGTTCGAGAACGCCGATTGTACATACAATAACTGCCCGTTCGGGTCGGGATAGAGTAGTGCGAGTTCGCGGATTTGCCCCGTGAGCAAGCAATTATTTACGGTGAGGTCGCGGATAGCGTTGTCTTGTCCGTTCGTCATGCGCTTGATGCGGAAGAGTTCGTTGCGGAAGTCCTTACCGAAAAGCGGCGCGTTGCAGCGACGCGGGTCGGGGTGACGACGGCGAAACTCCTGCGCTTGCGGCGACGCGCTATCTACACGCGGCTTACCGTCGCGACGGCTGCGCGGCGGCGCGTCCGTAAGTATATTTTGTGGAGTGGTCGGCGCAGGCGTAGTGCTTGGCGCAGGCGGTGCACTTGGCGTTGGCGCAGGCGTTGCTTGTGTGCGCGGCGTACCTTTTTTGAAGGTGGAGCGTGGCAGTTTGGTTGTTTTTGGGGCTTGTGCAACCAATAAATTGCCGAAAAGCAAGGCAAAAACGAGTGTAAGAATAGTTTTCATGACTGTAAGATTTTAAAAGTTAAGAACGCGAAAGTTTTGAGGTTGGGAGATTTTTTAGGCGCGAAGTGATTTTTAAATATATAGATTTTTTAGGCGCGAAGAAGTTTTTAGATGCAGAGGATTTTTTAAACGCGGAGAAGCAGAGCAACAAAGAGGCAGAGCGGAGAGGTTTTTTAGGTGTGGGAGGTTTTTGAGAATGTGGTTTTAGGCGCGAAGAAGTTTTTTTTAGGCGCGGAGAGGTTTTTTTAGACGCAGAGAAGTTTTTTTTAAACGCGAGGAAATTTTTTTAAACGCGGAGAAGCAGAGCAACAAAGAGGCAGAGCGGAGAGATTTTTTGAGTGTAGGAGGTTTGAGACGCGAAGAAGTTTTTTTAAACGCAGAGAAGCAAAGAAAGAGAGATTTAAGAAAAAGGACTCGATTTTTTCATTTGTTTATACTAATGAAAAAAATGTGCCAAACCGTGTGCCAAACTTCGGAGATTGAGCGAATGGCGGTTTTGAGCGCGTAAATGGTGTTCTACACCTGTTTTTTGATGATTTCGGCTTGCTCGCCGAAATACTGCGCGAACTGCTGCAT
Source organism: Saprospiraceae bacterium (assembly GCA_043778315.1). Classification (GTDB taxonomy): domain Bacteria; phylum Bacteroidota; class Bacteroidia; order Chitinophagales; family Saprospiraceae; genus JBEEMU01. Next base: position 3,918 of record JAYWGJ010000345.1, read on the forward strand.
GGCGTTGGCGAGTTCGGTGTTTTTGGTGGCGCGGTGATAGGTGTCGCCGAGGGCGCGGAGCGTTTGGTACATCATTCTGTCCATTTCTTGGGTCTCCAAATCCTTTGTCCAGAGGTCAATTTTGAGGGTGTCGCGGGTTTTTTCGTCAAAAAGCGAAATCAACATCGCTTTGCAGCTCTGCTGCGTGCCGCCGTTGGGCATATCGGTTGCCGTCCAAGTGATTTGGCTCGGGACGTTGTCGGCATCTAAACCGATGGTAAATACTAAGTCGGATTGTTTGACTATTGACATTTTATTGATTTTTTTGTTAAAATGTGAATTTTTTATTATTATGAATAGAAATAGGTTTAAACCCATTTCTATTCATGATATATCCTATTACAAAGGTTTTACAGCCCTTGTCATCTCCCACTTGCCTACAGGTCCGGGTAGGGATTGCATGATAAAGCCTGCGGCGCGAATATTCCGTCTTACCTGACCTTTCGCGCAGTACGTTGTTAATACGCCGCCAGGAACTAAGGCTTCGTACATTTGCGTAAACATTTGCTCCGTCCAAAGCTCGGGTTGTGCAATAGGAGCAAATGCGTCAAAATAAATAATATCAAACTCGTTACTATATTTTATATGCTCAAATTTATCTTTTACCTTATGTAAATGTATGGTAGTATTAATACTATTATCAAATAAAATTTGTTCGTCCCATTCGGTATGGTGCAACCAATTTTGTAGTGCTTTTGCGTTCTCAAACTTATCTAAATACTTATAAAAGTTGAGTTGTTGGAGTATCTCGAGGCTTACGGGATAATATTCATAAGCTGTATATTCTATATTTACACCTTTATTTATAGCATTTACAAAAGTAAGCAATGCGTTTAAGCCTGTACCAAAACCAATTTCTAATATTTTAAGTGTGGAATGGTCTTGCATCGCAGGTAGCAAGGCTGCTTCAATAAAAACGTGTTCCGATTCTTGTATAGCACCGTATTTGGAATGATAAGGTGCTTCAAAAGCATCGCTATATATAGTGTGCGAACCATCGCGGGTTTCTTGTATTTCCATTTTTAAATTTAAAAACTATTTGTGTATTATAAATAAAATAATTTTTATTATTTATAACTGCTCGGCTATTTCAGCTACTAATATATTAAGGTGTGTTTCTTCATATATACACTCTCCGTTTTTAATTAGTAATACCTGCGGAGACTCGTGGTGTACAGAAAATTGCGCAGCAACAGCATTTGATACTTCGCGGTAGCTTAATAAATCTAAATAATAAGGTATTATTTGTTCGGAGGTAAAAGACCAATGTCTTTCTGTACGACTTAAAGCTGTAACAGATATACTGCACCGCGTAGAATGCTTAAATATAAGTACGGGAGTAGTTGCTGACTCCGCAATTATGTCTTTTATTTGTTCGAGGTTAGTTAATGGAAACCAAGTCATAGTGTTTTTAGTTTAAAATTATAAAAATAAATTGCGATTTTGATACTTTTGTTTGTTGATATATAAAAATAAGTTGTTTTTTTAGACTTATTATTATTTCACAAAGGTAGGTTTTTTTTATTGTATATTACAATCATTTTCTTTTATATTTTATGATAAAATATTACAATACTATTTAATAAAAAAGATGCTTAATAAAAGTGTAGGAAGCCTTAGTCGAAGTGTAAAGGTACTTAATAAAAATGTAGGAAGCCTTAGTCGAAATATAAGGGTAGTTATTACATCGATTTTTTTATTGTGTAAAACAAAAAATTATTAAAAAATAATTTAATTTTTATTTGTTTGTTAAATAAATGTATTACATTTGCATTATTGTATGATACATTATAATAAAAGTTATTCTAATAAAAATAAAAAACCTTACTATTTATCTAAAACTATCAAAAAAATGGCAAGAAAACCATTAGATTTTGCTAACATGGCTGCACTTGGAATCAGCGTAGCTACTTCGTGGCAAACACGACATCCTAATTACACCGTAAAATTTACTACGGCAACTGTTTTACTCACTACTTCCGTTGCATTTAGAGATAAAGCAATGATAAACCAAGCGCAAGACGGTCTGAAAAAGGACAATACAGTTGCATTAAAAACTATTAATACCGAAGTAAAGGACGCGGTAAAAATACTACGCCGATATATACAAGGAGAATATCCTACTCTAAAAGATTGGTCTGCCTATTTTTCCGCGTATGGCTTAGAGTCGGTCGCGCAACGTACCTATAGCTTGCCATCAGACAACGATAGACGTATTCAGCGTCTTAATATTTTGGTAAATAAGCTACAAGAGCCTAATAATCCTTTTGCTTTACGCGATTATGGATTAGTTTATTGGCAAAACCTATTAACTCGTTTAGAGAATGAATGGACGTTAAGTAAAACGCTTAAAGGTGACAAAACAACTTTGTCATCTGAAACTGTGGCATACATGACTGAGGTATCAGAAACGTTACAAAAACTATACGCCTCTATTCGTATCGATTTTCCGAAGGCAAATATAGCTAAAACCTTTCGTGAATTTGGTTTCTTAAATGAAGTTTTTTAAGCGTAAGTAATCAAATTATTATTATAAATAACAAAAAAGCCGTTAAACTACTCTAAAAAGTAGCTTAACGGCTTTTATTATTGTATAAATATACTAAAAATTAGGGTATTTATCACTAAACACTAATCATTAATCACTAAAATTTAGTTTTCTTTAACTAATTTAGTTACTTCATCACCTATTTTCAAGAAATATACACCATTTACAAGTCGACTAAGGTCTAATACATTGGGAGTAACGTTGTATGATTCTAAAACACGTCCTAAAACATCGGTAAGTACAGTTGTTTGTTGTTTATTGGTAGTTACTATATTTACAATATCACGAGTTGGATTTGGAAACACGACTACTGCACGCTCCTCTCCTATTTGTACAGTTACCGTAGCACTATAATCTTGTAAGCCATTAAAGTCTATTTCTTTAATACGGTAATAATACAAGCCAGTAGGTAAGTTTCTATCTATAAAGCTATAATCTGCACCGTTAGTACGATTTAATGCAGCTACGGTAGCAACTATTTCAAACTTATTAGAATAGGCATTATGTCTTTGCACTTCAAAATTTTTGGCATTTACTTCCGACGCAGTTCCCCAAGTGATTAAAGCATTGGTTTTACCACTGTTTTTAGCTGCAACATATTTCCATGTAACGGGAAGCGGGCTTCCAGAAGCTATGGTAGGTCCAAAAATAGTAAAATGGTCAAGGTTGAATTGTAAATAAAAGCCATCGTTAGTCAAACCATAATCTGCGTTAGTTATCATACTATTATCTACTGAGCCAACAGAAGTACCTACATAAGAAGGTATGCTACAACCTGAGCCACCCGAAGCCCATGCAATATTCATATCGCTTAGTGTAACGGCAGGTGCAGGTGCAATACTTGCATTATAGTTAGTCAATTCGGAATCAAAATAGTATAAACGTAAAGTATAGTTGAGTGTAGGTACAATCGTACTAGATAAATTTATACCGCGTCCAAAAAACAAATTACCTAAATAGGTTATAGGCGTACCCTCATCACTTATTTGTAAATTAACATTTCCGAGGTTTTGACCATTAGGATTTATACTTGCAATAATCTGTCCTGCACTTATAAAGTCATAATATCCATTACCATTTACATTAGTAACCAAAATACTTCTACATATTGGATTGGTAATAAAGATACCTCCAGGACACGCTTCTGCTGTTCGCTCGTAAGCACCAGCATCGCGAGTTGTATTATATACAGATGCCTCCAAAATATCCATAGCGGGAGCTGTAACATTGTCGGCTGCATCGATAGCAGAGCTTAAACAAGTTAGTTGTAGTCCATCGTCGGCGGTAAGCCAAGTGTTATCAAGTCCCTTGCCATTTGCTATATCTCTAAATAAAGGGTTGGTATTTTTATTACCTGTACCTGCGGGAATACTAAGACTTTCAAAGATAGTATGGTCTGCGGTTACAACAGGAGCAGGAGCAGGCGCACCAAACACGGTGTTGCCCCACAAAATAGAATTGTGTACTATAGTTGTCGCATTGTCGGATAGAACCGCAGCGCCTACATCTGCTCTATTATTAACAAAAGAACAATTATTAGCTGTTACTGTTCCATCATTTTGTATAGCTCCGTTACCGCTATTAGGGGCATAATTATTATCAAATATACTATTTGTTATAGCAACTGTACTTGTTATATCTACCGCTATTGCTCCGCCGTCAGTAGCAGTATTATTATCAAATACACAATTGCTAATTCCGATTGTATTATTACTTACTGTTTTTATAGCACCTCCACCTACGCCACCATAATTGTCTTTAAATAATACGTTATAAAAACTTGGATTGCAATTAACGTCTGCATAAACTCCGCCGCCATAAAAAACGCTGTAATTAGCAAAAAATGTACTTGTACTAATATTAGGTGACGCGCCATTAGTAAGGTAAATAGCTCCGCCATACCCTGCATTATTCATTTGGAAATTACAATTAGTAATAGCTACATTAATTCCGCCACCATCAATACTTATTGCACCTGGTGCGGTAATAGAAATATCGTCGGAACGGCTTGCAGTAACTACAAAGCCATCTAAAGTAGTAGGAAGTGTAGGGTTTGTATATTTAAGAATAGTAGCGGAGTTTAGACCGCTAAGGCTGATAGCTCCGCTCAATACAGATACGGACGCAACACCTGCATCTCCTAAATTGCTAAACGCAGGTCGATCGACCAGATTAACCTCTGTACCCTGAAAGCCTCCATACAAACTTGCACCATTAGGCACGTTGAAACTAATGGTTCTATCTGTACCCGAAGTTGGTTTGTATATACCTTCGGCAACCCATATATCATAAGCAGGTGTATGGCAACCAAGATTAAGGGCTGTTTGTAAGTCGGTAAAAGCATCTGCCCAACTTGCACCTGTATTTAATCCGACCGCATCTTTATCTACATAGATTCTACTAAGTGCTACGGGCGGAAAATATACTATCACAGAAGCAGTAGTACTACAAGAAAAAGCATTGGTAACAGTAACTTCATAAGTACCATTAGCAGAAAAAGTATTGGCAGCAGTTGTCATACTTGAACCGCCACTCCATACAAAAGAAGCACCATTACCCGAACCACCAACAATAGCTTTTACATTATAGGTGGTACAGTCGCTACTTAAAGTGGTAATGGAAACGGTCGGACTTTCCTCCGTTATAGCTACAGTTTTATACCCTGAACAAGTAGTAGCTGCGTCAGTAACCGTAACGGTGTAAGTTCCGCTTGCATCAAAGGTGTTGATAGCTGTGAGGCTGCTTGCCCCGCCAGACCAAACGTAGTCTGTACCTCCACTTGCCGTTAAAGTAGTCATATCACAAAACGATGTAGTTCCCGCTATATTAATTACAACAGGAGTAGCAATGTTTTGTAGTTCATACGCACCCATATCCAACGAAGTAGGGCTTGGATAAAATCTACTACCACCTATTATATCAGTAGCGGTAGCATTTACATTATCACCTGCATTAAAACAGGGCGAACAAGTATTGATTTGAAGTCCGTCATCGGCTGTTCGCCACACACCATCAAGCCCTAAGGGATTATTGATGTCAAAAAACTGCGGGTCTGTATCTAAATTATTTGCACCAGGAAAACCTCCTTTCACCAACGAGTTAGTTACATTTGTAGTGCCTTGTGTACTTATCATAACATTATTCCCAGAAGGATTCATGGTGTTCCATACAATACAATTTGTCATATTTACAGTACACCCAGTCTCATTATACACTGCCAATGCACCTATATTACTTATATTGGTAGCAAAAGTGATATTATTAAGGTTTAATGTGGTCAGATTAGTGTTATAAATAGCACCACCTCCGCCACCGCTTGCATTATTATTATTAAAAACGGAGTTAGTGAAAGATAATGTACCGCTATCAAAGATTAATACCGCACCACCATTTTGTGCAAAGTTACCACTAAATACTAAGTTAGTGGCAGTTGAAGGCGCGTTTTGAGCATACCATGCACCTCCATAAGCACTCGCATAGTTGTTTTGTAAAATACAATCCGCTATACTAAAATTAACGTCTGTATCAATCAAAAATATGCCTCCGCCAGATTGATTACCGTTTGTTATACCCTGATAGTCTGTTGCGTCGTCTGCACGACCGTCCTCGACAATTATACCTTCGATGCGTGTAGCGGCAAGTAAAGCACTGACAGTTACGACATGATAAGCGTTATCGGTATCAATGCTTGGATCACCTATATTGCCCTCCAAAACGGTAGGGTTTACGATAGGGTTACGGTCGGTAAACACAGTTGCGGCGTTACTTGCAGCATCGAAGCCACCGTACAATCGGACTCCCGACTTAACAGAAAAGGTAACGGTACGCGGGTCGGCAGGTGAAGCCGTACCTGTAACGTCGTTAGTTGGCAGGTGTATGCCTTCCATTAGCCAAACATCATCGCCAGTTTGCGCTATTAATAATGCGGTGGCGAGGTCGGCTGCGTTAGCCCAACTACTGCCATCTCCCGTGCCAGTAGCGGCAGATTTAGCATAAACGGTAGCGGCTTTTGCCGCAGGAGAGCTTAGTAGAACGCCAGTAAGCACTAAAACGAGGGGGTAGAAATACTTCATAAGGTTTTTGTTTTAAGAATTAATAAAAGTTGAAATAATAAGACTTATAATATGTAATAAAATAAAGATATTAAGGTAAAATAATATTAAAATAAATTATTTATTATCAAATAATGTTCAAAAATAGGTTGCTTTGGCTGTACCGCCAAATAAAATAATATAAAATTGACATTTATACTACTAATGTAGTAGAAAAAACACCCGTACAGCCACAAAATATTGCGGTTCTACGGGCGTTTTTTAGTGATTAACGATTAATGTTCAGTGATTAGTGTACACTAATCGTTAATCACTGAACACTAATCGCTAATTAGAAATTGTTATCCGCGACGGTTTGTCCCAATCTTTGTATTCATTGGTGTAATACAAAAACGCGGCGGTTGCGGGTGCTTCGTATTCGCCTGGAATATCGGCTTTGAGGTCGAGGTTGATGGTGCGTTTTTCCTTGGCTTGCATGCTTTCGTAATGCAGCACGACGTAGCCGTCAAAAAGCTCAAAATAGTCGCATATTTTTTTGTCGCGAAGCTCTTTTAGCTGCCACGGCTGCGGCGAAAGCCCAGCAGGAATACCAATCACCGCCATCGTAGAAGGCAACAATTCGGCAGTTTTGTTTTGTAAAACGGTCGTTAGACGTACCGTTTCGCCCATTTTGCACTGCGTAGCTGCTATTTTGGTATCGATATCGATTTTACATTCCGTTTGCGCCGTCGGCAACGTAGTAGTATAATCCAACTCCAATTCGTAAGGCATCGCTATTTTGCAATTTTCGTAGCGCACCGAAACTTTTTGGTTGCCTCCGTGCAAATATTGCGCTAAGCCGTCGATGATAATATCGTCGTGCGCGTCCATCGCGAAGTGCTTAGTCGCTACTTTTTTGCCGTCGACATATACTGCTAAGTCGCCTGCTTCGGGTGCGCGTTTGCTGTATTTCGTGTATTCCAAAATCGCTTTTATTGCCAATACCGTCGCCTGCGTGTTGCCGTAGCCGAAGCTCGTTTTGCCTTCGGTGAGGAATTTGAGTGCTTGCGCCAATTGCGGCGTTCCTTTTTTGTTTTTGAGGATAGCCAACACCGCGAGTGCCGTCGTTTCTATCTTCAAGGCGTGACCTGAAGAACCCGTTACCGAAGAAGTTTTGCCGTTCCACGAGCCATCTTTGTCTTGCATCGCAAGTAGTTTATCCATTATTTTTTCGGCGCGGATTTTGTCGTTTGTGGCGTATAAACTGTTGGCAGTCAATGCCATACAGTATGCGTCGCTGTCGGTTTCTGCATCTTTATAGACTTTATCGAGTTCTTTACCGAGCTTGCCGCCTTGTCCTGCTTCGCACATCGCCCAAGTGATGTAGGCATCGCGCACCGTACCCGCGCCGAGCCAGACGTGCGCAGCGTTGCCTCTATCGAGCCACGAGCCTGCGTTGTCGCGTTTGGTAAATAAAAACTGCGTAGCACGGTCGATATAGCCTTTGTCCACCGCGTAAACTTTGGTCATATCCTGAAACTCCATGATGCCGTAGGCGGAGAGCGTTTCGTGTGCGGGCGCACGTCCCCACCAATCGAAGCCGCCGCCCGGACTTTCGTAGCCCGTAAGGATTTTGTAGCCGCCGTCGAGGTATTCTTTGCAGCGTTTTTCGATGCCTTGGTCTTGGCTGTTCGTTTCGCGTAAGTAGTTTAGCACCAATACGTTAGGATAGTTTGCGGAACTTGTTTGCTCGAAGCAGCCGCCTGGGTGTTGCAGCAAACTCTCTAAGCCGCGCATCACTTCGCCAATCGTATTTGGGTGCGCTACCAACTTGCATTTCACGCTACCGCTAACGGGGCTGTTCACTTCCACCGCGTAATCTTTTTGTTTGGCATCAGCCGAAAAAACTTCGCGCACAGGAAATCCACGCGGACTGACGCGCACCGTTTCGGCAAAACTATCGTCTTGTCCTTGTTGGTCAGCAAAATAAACTTGAAATTTGCCTTGTCCGAGCGTATCGGCAATAATATAGTTCAAAAAGAAGGTTTTGCTCTCTTTGGCGGCAAGCGTAAGTTGCATTTTGAGCGCGTTCGTGCTGTTCGTGTTTTGCGGCGTAAAACCGTTCGGGACGCTCACCTCGTAGTTGCCCGTGAGCTGTTCGTCGGTATTGTTCGTGAGCGTGAGCGGTATCGCGACGCGGTCGCCCGTGAGGACGTTCGTCGGCACTTTGCATGTCATCTGAAACGGCAGCTGTGTATAAAAAATCGCTTCGGCATGACCGATGCCGCCGTCGCTCGCGAAGCCCTCGAGCGTAGCGCGAAACTGCGATATATCATCGTTATTATAAAACTCAATTTCGGCTCTGCCGTTGCGCCCGACGTTGATACTCGGATTCCAATATATCGTTTTGCGGAAATCGGTACGCGCCGCTACTTTTTCGCGGATAGTGTATTGCGGACTGTAAAAAGTTTTGGTATTTTGATAACGAATATCTTTACCACGAGTACCATGAAAGCGAAGCTCTTCGCCCGTGCGCGTATCAGGTGCTGCGTTTCCTGCTACAATTGCTGCCATTCCTTGCATATTAAGCATTACTGTTTTTTTCTCTGCGGGTATTTCTACTTCGCGGGTAGAGCCGTCAGGCATTTTTTCTATTCTTTTGCCACTTTCGTCTAAGGCGCGTCCTTGTACATCAATAGGAATACCTGCGGCTGTATTCGGTTCTCTATCTAATTTATCAGGCACGCCATCAAAATCACTATTTTCACCAGCTACAATATCGTCTTCCGCTTCGGCAGCTTTTTTTCCAACTTTTTGTGGTATTCTTTGAATTTCGGCTGCACTGATGGTTTTGCTCGATGTGGTATTATCCAAATTAACCAATGGCGGTTTGTGCGCTCTAACAATAACGGGCATACTCGGTACGGGCGGCGGCGCAGGAACGGCGCGCCCAGGTTTTGCTGCATCGGCTACGGGTTTATTTGATTTTGGTGCTACTGGTTTAGCTATGTCTGCGCGTTTAGGCGCGGCAGATTTTTCCTTATTCATGGCAGGTATGCCTTTCTTGACTTGCTTACGGTCTGCCTTATTCGCACTAGTAATCTGCACTTCCTCGAGGCGTGTGGCGTTTTCGGTCATCGTAATCGTCAATAACTTATTAAATACCTTAGGCACTATATCAGTTCGCATTTGGTTGAAACCAACATAATAACTATATATATAATAAGAGCGGCTCGGGTCAATATTACCAATCGCAAACGCGCCTTCCATATCGGTCGTGAGTCCGCCTACATATTGGTTGTCGGCAGCGTTATATACCTGCACCGTAGCACCCAAAAGCGGCTGTCCGTTACTATCAACTACCTTTCCGCGTAGGGTCAGAATTGGCGAAATCGCAATATTTTGGTCGTACTCCGTAAATGCTTTTTCTTGATTTTGGTACTGAATGCCGTCGTGAAAAACTAAGGTAGCAGGCGCGTCGAGGCGTACACCCGTTAGCGCAAAGCTGCCGTTTGCTGCGCTGCGCGTTTGGTTAGTTGTGCCTTTTTGGGAGATGACTACGCCAGAAATCGGCGCGCCAATCGCATCTTTCACGATACCCGAAAAAATTGCTTTTTCGCCTTTGGCGGCGTAATTGAGCGGCGTTTTCGCCAACACTTTTTCCCACTCAAAATGTCGCCAGCCCTGCGTCATCAATAAATAATCGAGCGCGGTAGCGCGGTCTTTTTCGTCCGCTTGATAATCGCGGTAGTCTTTTTTGGCAAAATAATAATTTGGCTCAAAAACATCGCCTTTCACGTCGGCAGCCAACAAAACTTGCGCGAGAATATTCGCTTGTCGGTCGTCGGCAAACGACAGCAATTTATCATCAACAACCGCGAGGGCGAAGTTGCCAGGCATCGGTAGCCCGCGCTCGTCGCGCACCTCTACGCTCATGCGTACTTTTTCACGCGGCTGATACTTATCTTTATCGGTTTTGATATTGATTTTGAGTTGTTTATCGCTGTTCACGAAAGTCAATCGCTCGGCGCGGGGCAGTTTTTTGCTATCAAATAAAGTGAACGACATGATGCCGATAGGCAAGTCTTTGGTCGGAATATCGATGCGTTGCTCGCCTTTTTTCGCCTCCAAAACCTTAGCAATACTTGCTTTTCCGCCTTGCATACCCACCAAATATAACGTTTCGGATTCGGTGCTGCTCACTACGGCGGTAAGGGTTTTTGCTTTGTTTTCTATGCGTAACGCAAAGCCGCGCTCGAGCGCAGACGGCAATACATACGTCTGTTTGATGTTGCGCGGACGCGAAATAGTAGCGGTGTAAGTTTCGCCGTTTTTGGGTGTAAAATCGAGCGCGCCCATACCCGCGTGGTAAGTTTCGAAACGCGCAACTGCGTTATTTTTGCTGTCACGGATTTCGCCTTCTACGTCGGCAGGCTTACCAAATTCGTCGAGTGCTTTAAATCCTACTCTACCGTGAATATTATCCACCATATCGCCGCCTTCGGGCAGAAATTGCAAATCAATTTTATTCAATACAATAGGAATGCTCCGCGAAATACTTTCGGTCTGCCCTTGATATTGTATCATAATATTGGCTAAACCGTCGTTTGAGGCGAGTTCGTTAGGTAATTTGAACTGTACATTAGCGTTACCGTCGGCATCGGTCGTACCGCTATTTGTACTGATTTGCGCACCGTCCACCGAAGCGGTATAGGTGAACGCGTAATTAGCCAAAGGTGCTTTGGTTAAGGTTTTCAGGCTGATTTTGGCTGTCACATTATCGCCTGCGCCGTAAGCCTCGCGCTCGTAGTCGAGGCGCATATTGAGGTGCGGCAGCACCACGCGCTGCACGTTGAACTCTCGTGCCAAAAACTCGTTGGTATTATTGCCCCAAAGGGTATAAATTTTGATTTTCCATAAGCCACCAGCCGCGTTTTCGTCGATATGGAACGTGCCGCCTACGCCGCCGTCGGTGCAGAGCAGCGTGAGTTTTTGCTCTACGCTACCTTTTGGCGATAGCAATTCGGCATACACTACGTCGCTTTTTTCGGAGGCTTTGAGCGTTGCCGCGTCGCGGACGGAGGCTTTAAACCACACGTTGTCGCCTGGGTTGAGCTGATTGCGGTCTAACTGTAAATACAGTTTTTCGGGTTTGGCTTCGCGCCAAAACGAAGTCAACTGCTCGACTAACTCCGTCAAAAACGGGTTTTCGTCGATAAGACGCGGCGCGAAAGTACGCGCAAAAATGGTGCTGATAAGCGTTGCAGCCACTAAGACTGCCGTTAATTGAATTTTTTTCATACAATAAGTTTGAGTACGCTTTTAGGAATGCGCAGATGATTAATATTAGTTTTTTTATTTTTTTTTCGTGTTATAACTACCGATTTATAACATAGATTAAAAAAGATGCGGTTTTGGTGTGTGGTCTGAGATTATTTTTAAAATAAAATTAAAACGCCTTAAACACCGATTGGCATTTAAGGCGTTTGGAGTATTTTTCGCTGGTTTTAGATTAGTTTTAGATTTGGCAAATCTTCGAGATTTACCAAATCTCTGTGCTGTTATGCCACCTTATTATAACATTCGCTACAAACTCGCGTTCACTTGCAGCAGCGTTTGCTTCGCTTTTTCGCTGTTCGGTTTGAACTTCAAAAAACCCTCGAGGAGCTTCACGGCGGACGCACGGTCATTATTTGCCATCAGCAAACCTGCTTTATTCACTACCGCTTGGTCGTAGTCGGGGTCGAGCGCGAGGGCTTGATTGTAGTAATACATCGCCTTTCCTCGGTCGCCCTCCATGAGCGTCACATAGCCCAAATTACTAAGCGTCATGGCTTGTTTTGGGTTTTCTTGGATAGAAAACTGGAGCGTTTGCCGAGCCTTTTTGAGTTGCTTAGTCGCCAAATACGCCGCGCCGAGTTTGTTCCGAAACTCCAAAAAGTAAGGCAATAATTCCGTTGCTTTTTGCAAATACGGAACGGCAGCTTTTGCATCGCCCGTGCCGAGCAGCGCGTCGCCTACGCGGTAAGCTGTCCAGCCGTCGCTTATTTTTTCTAACGGTAATTCCGCAGCAGCGGCAACAATGCCCTGCATATCGTTTTTGGCAAAAAGATAGTGAATATTCGTTTTAAAGCGGTTTTCTATCGGTGAATTGCTCAAAACTAAGTATTTATTGGCAGAATCGAGCATTTGCTTGTCGCTAATAAACTTGTCGTACAACGCGATATAGCCTTGCGCCATCAATAGCGGCGAAGGTTTTTTTTGTGTCAAACACTCCAAACCCAAAAACTGCGCAACCGCCGCTTTTTCGTCCGCTTTCATTTGTTTACGAATATAATGGTCGCTGATGCGGACGTGCGGAATGTCGATGCTGCCTACTTTTGGCATGTGACAATCTACGCAATTATTTTGCTTCGCGGCGCGCTCGGCGGCAGGTGCGGTGCAGACTTGATTAGCCGCCATTTCGAGCGTCATATCCTTATTTTTTTTGTCTTTGATGTGACAATTCAAGCACGCATCATTAAAATGCGCCGTACCCGTTATTTTAACGCTTTTGTGTGGATTGTGACAGGTAATACAAGTCATTTTACCTTGTGTAAAACACTTGCTCAACCGCATTCTATCCGCTTGCGAAGCCATAATAAAATGCTCCGACGAGTTGGTAAAACGCGGTAAAAAAACGTTTAGGACGTTCCGCAACGGATAGCCAGGTTTGAAATCGTACCAACTTCTGCCTTCATTGAGTACGGCTACGCCTTGCAAATGACATCGCTGACAAAGGTCTAATTGCAAATCGAGCGGCAGTCGGCGCGGATTGACAATACTATAATCCGCTTCTTTTTGGGTATCGACAAGTTTGCCTGCGAGCTTCGCTTTTACATGCGCTTCGCCCGGTCCGTGACAGCGTTCGCACTCAATGCCCGTAGGCATCGCCGCGTATTTATTTTCGCTACCTGCGACGGGCGCAGGGTAATGATTGTGGCAAGTTAGGCATTCGTTCGTGATAATCCGCTCGAAGCGGCTGCTTGCGCCGTGTTCAAATCCAGGTGCTAAATCCCATTTGCCCGACTGCGTATAAAACGTAATTGGTGCCTGACTCACATAGCCATTATTATTTATTAAATGCGAATTAGTATGTTGCCCGCTACCGATGATGTAAGAAATTCGCTCCGTTCGGCTGTGAACTGTGTCCTTTCCGTCCATACGGAACTCCTTGATATACATCACTTTATCCTTAAAAAAAGGATAGTAATAGAAGTTTTTTTCCTTATCATACACTAAGGAGTGCGCGTCGAAAGTAGCGGCTGTTTTTTCGGGCGTAGCCGCGTCAAACGACTTGCCCATGCCTGTTTCGTGAAAGGTTTGAT
>JAYWGJ010000346.1:0-17774 GCA_043778315.1 Saprospiraceae bacterium
AAAGATGTACTGTTTTGGGCGTACCTAAATGGCATGCCTAAAAGCCGCGATGTAGCCTTAGATATTGATAAGGAATTAGGTGTGGAAAGCAATATAATAGGTAAGTACAATTACGTTCAAGGTTACAAAAAAGGTGGCGCGGAAAATTATTATTCTGATAATGAAAAACTTAAATACGAACCGAGTTCGGACTTAGGTATTAAGTACAAAGGCGCAGGTTTGGGTTTGAAACCTGCTTACGAACCGATTATTTTGGTGCAAAAACCAATAGAAAAGGGTTTGACCGTTGCTCAAAACATGATTAAATACGGTACGGGCGCATTAAATATCGAGCAAACGCGCATTCCGTATGCCAAAGGAGAGGGCAAAGTAGGACATAATCCGCACCCGAACGGTAGAGTGAGTGCTAATATTTTGAGAACGGACGGGTTTGAGGACGGTTACGATAAGTTTTTTGCTGTTCCAAAAGTTCGCCAAAATGCAGAAAAATTTAATACTCACCCAACTTTAAAACCTGTTGAGTTGATGCAGCATATCGTCAAATTGGTTAGTTTTGAGAACCAAATTATCTTAGACCCGTTTATGGGAAGTGGCAGCACAGGCGTTGCCTGTATAGATCTCAACCGCAAATTCGTAGGGTTTGAGTTGGAACAGCAGTATTTTGACATCAGTCAAAAAAGATTAGAAATGACCGAAAACGAGAAGGTAACTTCCTTGTTCGGGTAAATGTGAAGTGAAAGCTGTAAAAAGTTAAGCGATAAGCCATAAGTAATCAACTTTAACCTTCGCGAGTGATAAAAATAAAGCTGTAAGCTATAAGCAATAAACTTTTGACCTTCGCGAGCGATAAAAATAAAGCTGTAAGCGATAAGCAATAATCTTTTGACCTTCGCGAGCGATAAAACTACAAGCCGAAAACTACAAGTAACAAACTAAAAAAATTAAGTAATAAACTAAAAAATTAAGCGGTAAGCTATAAAATTTTGACCTTCGCGAGCGTAGGTTTCTTGCTTACAGTTTATCGCTTGCAGCTCAAAATAAAACACAATGAAAAAAATACATCTATATATAGGTATCGCATTTTGCGCGTTCGCGCCAATGTCGGTTTTCGCGCAAGGCATCGTTTTCGACGAGAGCAAATGGGACGACGTGTTGGCGAAAGCCAAAAAAGACAATAAATTGATATTCATGGACGCGTACACGTCTTGGTGCGGACCCTGCAAAATGCTCGCTAATCAAGTGTTTCCTACGCCTGTGGTCGGTGCGTTTTTCAACGCTAATTTCGTGAACGTGCATTACGACATGGAGAAAGGCGAAGGCACGAGCTTGGCGCAACGCTACGGCGTAAACATGTACCCGACGCTGATTGTGATAGACGGAACGGGCAAAGAGGTGGAGCGCACGGCGGGTTTTATGCAAGGCGCAGCTCTGATAGAATTTGGTAAACGCGCCTTAGCGAAACGCGAAAACGTAGCGGATTGGGCTGCGAAATACGACGGCGGCGACAAGTCGGAGGAAACGCTTCGCCGCTACGCAACTGCGCTGCGCCGCACGGGCGCGTCGTCTGCCAAAATCACAAACGAGTATATTGGTACACAAAAAGACATCACTACGCCTGATAATTTGCGCTTTTTGCTCGATGTACTCGAGCGCGTGGACTCCAAAGTCTATGATTTATTATTGCAAAACAAAAGTAAAGTTTCGGCATTAGGCAGCGCGGCGCAGATAAAGGAAAAAATGAAAGCGGCTTGCGAAAATACAGCGCGCATCGCTACCGAATTTAAAAGCCTCGCGCTGCTGCAACAAGCGCAAGCGGCGATGAAAAAACAAGTAGGCGGCAGCACCGCTAAAACTTTTGAATTGGAGTCGAATATGGAGTTTTTTAAGGCGACAAACGAAGAAAGCGCGTATGTAAAAGCGGCGGCTAAGTACGCTAATAATGTGGCAGGTAAAGATATAGCGAAACTTTTTGAGCTGGCGCAAGCGTTCGACCAAAGCGTAAAACTACCCGAAAACCTCAAAAAAGCGTTGCCTTGGGCGAAAAAAGCGCACGAAGGTTATCCAAAATACGAGCATTCATTGCTTTACGCCAATTTACTACTCAAAACAGGCGACAAAAAAACGGCGCATAAAGTAGCCGAACAAGCCTTGGAAATCGGTAAAAAACAAGGCACGTTTGTAGGGCAGGCGCAGCAAATTTTTGATACGACAAAACCATAAAATAATCATAAATACCTTTACGCTCTACGGCTTTGCTTCTCTGTCTCTCCGCATCTAAAAAAAACCCTCTGCTCTAAAAACCTTTGCGTCTAAGCACCTTTGCGTCTAAGCACCTTTGCGTCTAAAAAGCGAATACCGCTCACTCTGCCTCTTCGCTTCTCTGCGTTTAAAAAAACCTCTACGCTATAAAATCTTTGCGTCTAAAAAACAATGCTCACAAATTCCCAAACCTATAAATATTAAAAACCTTATTTTATTATGAAAAAAATAACCCTTTATCTTTTGTTCGTTTTGTCGATTGCGGCAACGCAAACCGCTTTCGCACAACACGGCGCAGGCAGCGAAAAAGGCATCAAAATGTCGACATCTGATTGGAAAACGGTCGTTGCGCAAGCTAAAAAAGAAAAGAAAATCATTTTTTTGGACTGCTATACAACGTGGTGCGGTCCGTGCAAAATGTTGGCTGCCAAGACGTTTACGAACGATAGCGTAGCCGAGTTTTACAATAAAAACTTTATCAACGTATCGATGGATATGGAGAGCGGCGAAGGCATCGGCGTTGCCACTCAGTACGGCGTTCGGGTTTATCCGACCTTGCTTTTTATTAGCGGCGAAGAAGAAATATTGCATCAAGCGGCTGGTTTTATGACTGCTGCGGCGTTCCTCAGACTCGGCAGCGATGCCCTCAATCCCGAAAAACAAATCGGAACACTCGACCGTCGGTTTGCCAAAGGTGAGCGCAGTGCTGCATTTTTATACAATTTAGCTTACGCCAAACGGGACGCTTACGCCGACGCGCAAGCACCTGCAAAAGCGTATTTGGAGGTAGAAAAAGATTGGTCGCAGACCAAGGCGCGCAAGATGATTTTTGATATTATCAACGACCCTGCGCACCCTGCATTCAAATATATGGTGGACAATCGCCCGTCATTCAACGAAGAGTTTGGCGAAGGCGGCGTGAATGAAAAAATATCGCAAACGCTACTCAAACAAGCCTTCGACATCGTTGGCGCAGACCCTAAAAACGGATTTACGAAGGTAGAAAATCTCTATGCACAATATTTTGGCGCAGCATCTGCGCCCGCTATGTTGCAAGATTTCAAATTGCAATATTACCAAAAAACAGGCGACCAAAAAAATTACCTCAAACTACTCGGCGACGTAGTAGATAAAAGCGCGGCGAAAGACTGGGAGCGATACAACGAAGCGGCGTGGTCGTTTTACGAAAATTTTGATGATGCGGCGAGCCTAAAACGCGCCTTCGCATGGTCAGAAAAATCAATCGCTATCAATAGTAATTATTTTAATAACGATACGGCGGCAGCCTTGCAATACAAATTGAAAAACAAAGCAAAAGCAAAAAAATACGCCGATACAGCCATCGAGCTTGGCGCAAAATACGGGAACGATACGTCCGAAACAAAGGCGTTATTGGTCAAAATAAAAAAAATGTAGGATTAGTGATTAACGATTAGTGTTCAGTGATTAGCGTTAAGCGATTAGTGATTTTACAATCAAATTTTTTTATTTTTATTTAAAAAAACAATGTTAAACGTACAAGTAAACAATTTTGCGCCGCAAACTATCACGTCCGAAGACCTGCAAGCGTTGGACTTACAAACCACCTCGAGCGGCAATTTACATTTGTTGCAAAACGGCAAATCGTATAATATAGAAGTGGTGGAAATAGACCACGCCGCCAAAACCGCGACCGTAAAAGTGAACGGCAACACCTATACCGTTACCGCCGAAGACGAACTCGACCTCATGCTCAAAAAGCTCGGCATCGGCGCGGGCAGCAGCCAAAAACTCAACCACATCAAAGCTCCGATGCCTGGTTTGGTGCTGCAATTTAGCGTCTCGGTAGGGCAGCACGTCCGCAAAGGCGATGCCGTATTGATACTCGAGGCGATGAAAATGGAGAACAATATCAAGTCGCCTGCCGATGGCATCGTCAAATCCATCAAAGCAAAACAAGGCGATGCGGTAGATAAAGGGCAGATTTTGATAGAATTTGAGTAGAATTTGAATAGAATTTGAATAGTGTTTAAGCTATTTTTTATACTAAAAAAAGGTCGGAACGGTGTAGAACCCGTTTCGACCTTTTCTATTTTTATACAACCTATTTTTGATACTATTTTTTTGACGCTCAAAAAACTCTGCTTCTTTGCATCTCTGTTTCTCCGCGTTAAAAAAAACCTACGCTCAAAAAACTCTGCTTCTTTGCATCTCTGTTTCTCCGCGTTTAAAAAAACCTACGCTCAAAAATATCCGCGCCTCAAAAAAATCTCTACTGAAAAAACCTCAAAAAACCTTTGCGTCTAAAAAAAGCTACGCTCAAAAAACGCTGCTTCTTTGCATCTCCGCTTCTCCGCGTTTAAAAAAAACCTATGCTCAAAAAAATCCGCGTTTAAAATATCCGCGCTCAAAAAAATCCGCGTCTAAAAAACTCAAAAACCTTTGCGCCTATTTCCTACGCAACGCCCTTGCTGTGTGCGCGTCGCCGTCCGTTTCGTTCCAGCCGGGCGGTTGCCAAGCGTAGTTCCAAGCGGTGCGCACGTTGCCCGAGCGCAGCATATCGCGTAGCACCGCTATATATTCGTGAAACGCTATACGAAACAAATTATTAGTATAAATATTGGTGGTAATGCCATAAACGACAGGTTCTGTGGGGTCTTCGGCAGTAAAGCTACCAAAAATTCTGTCCCATATTATCAGCACGCCGCCATGATTGCGGTCTAGGTAGCGCGTATTGCTCGCGTGATGTACGCGGTGATGCGACGGCGTATTAAACACGAACTCCACGATTGCGGGCAACCGCACCACGCGCTCCGTGTGTACCCAAAATTGGTACACCAAATTGAACGACATCACTGTAAACATCAAGAGCGGCGGAAACCCGAGCCACGCCAACCACGCCCAAAATCCATAGACATAAAACTTTTCGAGCCACGGCTGCCGCAACGCAACCGCCAAGTTGTAATGTTCGGAGCTGTGGTGACAAACGTGACCTGCCCACAATATTCGATGCTCGTGATGCAAGCGGTGTTGCCAATAAAAGGTAAAATCATCGAGCAAAAATAGCAGCGCGACACTCCACCACGCCACAGGAATATCCACCAAACGGTGCGCATACAACCAAGAAAACCCTAAAAATGCAATTATTTTTGTAGGAATATCGAACATTAGTGACACCAAGCCCACGCCGATACTCGCCGCCGCATTAGGGACGTTATACGCCGCACGCGACTCGCGGTACACCACATACCACTCCGTCAAAATACCGATTATAAAAAACGGTATCGCGTAATTAATCGGGTTCGGTGCAGTAAAAAGAGAAGCATACATAATAAGAAAAGTTTAGAATTTATTGATTTTTCACCTTAATACAACAAAAAGATTAAGGTATAAGTTATTGCTTTTTTATTGAAGTCACAAAAAAAGTGTCATTTTTTTGTCAAAATATACAATTTTTATTGTTTTTTTTACTCTGTCACATTTTGATAAATCAGATAGCAATATCCGTAATCATTATGGCGAGTGCATCGCATGACAAAAAACTAAACTAAATATAATTTTATTATTAGAATAAAAAAAAAGAAATTACCAACATTAATTTTGAATAAAAATAAAATAGCAACTATTAATTTTTTGTTTGATATTAAATCAAAACATTAGTGATAGAATTTTCGATTAATAAAATGTAGTTTTTTATATAAAATATAATAAAACTAAGATGAAATAATAAACTTTGTAATAAAAGTGATTAAAAATTTTTATTTTTTTAATTTACATTTGCAATAGAAAAATGAAATATGTGACAGCGTATTTTTATACCTTATTATTTTAAACCATTATTTAATAAATTTATGAAAAAGTTTATCCTAAATCTTACCATTATGCTTGTGGGCATAAATCAAATCGCGGCGCAAGGCGCGGACAAAAAAGAGACAGGCGGTTTTATTCCTGCATCGCAGATTAAAGCCATAAGTCCGTTAGAAAAAGCGTTTACGCCTGACCCTAATCTTTCGGGTGCAGAGTCTATTCGCATAGAACAGGCGGAGGTAATGCACCGCCAAGCGGCGCAGCTTGAAGCGTTTAAGGCGCAACAAGCCGCCGAGATAGCTGCCAAAATCCAAAACCAGGCTGCCAATAAGGTGACGGAGGAGCAGCAAGCCGATGCCGCTGCCGTAGAGGCAGCAGCAAAAGCCACGCTCGACGCTGCCTTGCCCGAACGCCAGTATGAATATAATGGCAAAGGTACGCCCCAACCAGTAATGGAACAAGCCGTGCTTTCAGAAACTCGCCCCGCAGGTACACACAACAAACCTGCGCTTTCTGCCGAGCAACTTAAAGAAACGGAAGCGGCTGCCGCGCCACAGTCGCAAAAAAAATTGCGTGTAGCAGACCCGCGTCCTGATACCAAAGAGGAGTGGATGCGGCAGCACGGCATGGTTGTGCCTGCCTCAAGCCCTAATATTACTAAAACCATTATTACACCCTCGAACACCGCTTCTAAATAATCCTTCAAAATCCATTATTATGTATAAAATATTTTACAAGTCTCTTAGTGCGTTCGCCGTACTATTTTTTCTAATTGGTATTTCTTTTCGCACTGTTGCGCAAAGCACAGATTGCTCTGGCGCAATACAAATCTGTAACAACCAACTCAACGCATCGTTAGATGACGGTTTTGGTACACAACAATGCCCTTCTGGTGGTTGCGGTTGTTTATCGGCGGGCGAAAAAAACTCGCGGTGGTACAAAATGGTTATCTCTACAAGTGGTATTTTGCGCTTCAAAATACAGCCTTACGGCACAGGCACCGCCGACTACGACTGGGCGTTGTTCGCGGCTGCGGCGGGCGGCGGCTGCCCAGCCAGTTTCGGTACGCCTACACGTTGCAATTTCGACCCAGGTAGCCAACCTACGGGTATGAGTAATAACGGCAACGACCCCACTGGCTCGAGTGCTGATGCTGATTTTGAAACAGAATTAGCCGTTACCGCAGGACAAACCTACTATCTTTTAGTAGATAACTACACGGGCAATACCGTTGGTTTTACCTTAGATTTATTTAGCGTCACCAATACTACCACCCTCAACTCCACAGCAGGCTTTAGCTGCACGGGTGTAAATACTTGTAACAGTTGCGGCGACCCAGATTGTGGTACTTACACTTTCCCAATAGGCACTCCATACGGCTTTGACGCTACGGCAGCACAGGGCGCGTGCCATGCAGATTTTGCTAATCACGCAGTCGGCTCGGCAGGTTCGGCAGGTGCGAGTACTACGGCTGATGTGGTTTGTGGCGTATTCACGCCTAATGCTACTGCCGTGCAATTAACCAATCGCGGCTATGAAATAGAAGCAACAGGCGCGGCGAGTAGCTCGGCGTGTATCAACGCGGTTAGTGTAGCCTACCAAGTGTGGGATAATAATGCAGCCAACTGCCCAGCAGGTGGTATATGGCCTGTTGCGCCCGATGCGACTGGTTTGGTAACAGGTTTGACGATTGGCGTAACTTATAAAGTGTGTAAAACAACGACCATCACCTACGCAACGCCTGGCTGCTACCTTGTTCGCAACTGTCTGCCACTCACCGAAGTAGTAGAAAACGACGTGGTTTGTACTGCCAAAGCCTTAACGGTAGATGCTCCTGCTATTACAGGTAGTAATAATGGTGCGAACGCTACGTTTAATGCGGGCTGTACCGCCGCGCACGACGTATTTTACAAATTTGTAGCACCTGCTTCGGGCAGAATACAAGTGACGGTAAGCGGCGGAACGCTCGATGCCGAAGTATCTTTATTAGGTGCGGATATACCAGCCGAGTGCGGCTTAGCTTGTACCGCTATTACCGATGCCTACCGTTTGGCAGGTTGTTATGATAACGCTATTGCGGGCGGTAGCGAAAGTTTTTGGACGTTCGTTATTCCCGGTCAAACCTACTATGTGTGGGTGGACGGCGTTGGTACTTCGCAAGGCACGTTCAACGTCGCGGTGTCGAGTATCGTCAATAATCCAGTAGTGCCTACCGCGAGTGCAGATATTCGCGGCGTACACGCCATACCTGTACAAGATGATTGTAATACAGCAGTATTAATCACTAAATCTTGCGTAGTTACCGCAGGTAGCAATAAATATTGTACCCCTAAATGTACCGACCCTGCACCCGCAACTATGGGCGCATCAACCCTCGAAAATACCGCTTGGTACAAATGGGTGGCTGACGGCGCAGGTGAAGTACGCATCGATATGACCAGCGTGAACTGCACCCCAGGTGTAGGCACGGCTACCACCGCACAATTAGGTATCTACGAAGGTACCTGTGCTGCGCTTGTACCCAAAGCGAGCGGCTTGACTTCGGTTACTTTTACCGCCGTTGCGGGTGTTACTTATTACATCGTTATCGACGGTAATGCAGGTGCGCAATGCGATTTCAACTTAGAAATAAAACGCCCCAAACTACTCACGCAAAGCTGTGGCGCAGCTACGGTAGCTTGTGCAGGAACGCCATTAGGCGCCACCATGACTTATTCTTACTTAGTGAATGACCCAGGTATGCGTTGGGCATACTGCGAAGGCGCGGCTTGTACCATCAACCTCGACGACCCAAGCACCTACAAAATATACGACCCTGCCGTAGGTTTACCTGCGCCGACGGCGTGCGCACCTACCGCCTTCAAATTCGTAGGCTATATTTTATTAGACAACGGAACTACTAAATTCGGTGCGCCTTACGCTGCCTACCCGAAACCACAAGCGACCAATAGTACCACAATCTTAACCGCAGGTAATGGCGGTTCGGCGACAGGTACAAACGACTGCTTGCGCCAAACCAACCCATGTACCCTAACTATATATCCAAAAACAAGTAGTTTGGTGACTACGGTATATGATGGTTGCAACCAAAACGTGAGTCTTACAGGTAGCTGCGCTGCCAACTACGAACTCGTAGTAGCGGGCGCGATAGTAGCAAGTCCATACAACCAAAACGTAGCAGCGGGTACGGTTACAGGTACGTTTACTGCCGTTACCGTTCGCCCCAAATTAGCGACTTACCCGAGTGCGCCTGCTTGTGCTTCACTCACTATCGCTAATCCGCGCAACTGCCCTTCGCCTATTTCTGATAATATTTGTACGGCTACAAGCCTCACTTTGGGCGCAGCACCTTATGCCACCAGCAATGCGAGTGCAGTATATAACTCGGTAGAAAACAATACATCATCTGCGGGCGCAGGCTATGCGATATGGTTTCAGTTTGTAGCACCTACCTCGGGTAGAGTTAATATAGCACTAACGAGCGTAGGTACTACCAATGGTATTGACCCTGTCATTGAGCTATACGATGCTATCGTTTATACGACTGGATTAAACCCTGACTTATGCGAATCTTGTACCAATATGCAAGCACGTGCCAATTGGGCGAATTACAGAATTGGTGCAAGAGATAATGCAGGTGCTAACGCCAATGAAACGATGGCTCCTGCTAACTATAGTGACGCTCTCGGCGGTACGGGACAGCTACAGCCTGGACAAACCTACTATTTTACCGTAGATGGCTCTAGTTCTTTCTTCACATCAACAGCCAATCAACAAGGTAATTTTAGTGTGCAAGTGACCGACGCGGGCGGCGGTCCAGCACGCCCAGTCAATGATGAGATAGCGGGAGCTATCGACATCAGCTCAGGGGTTTGCTGTGGCTTTGCAGGTACTAATATAGGCGGAACATCGCCGTGTACCGAGCCGTTATTGATTTCGGGTAGCAGCGAAACCTCTGTATGGTACAAATTCACACCTTCGGCTACCGCGCAGTACAGTTTTGGCTACGAAAATGCACAAAATAATACTGGTGCTTGCGGAGATGGTGCGATGCAGTTTTCTGTATTTTTACAAAATGCCACTACGGGCGCGCTTAGTGCCGCACCTGCTACTGCACCTGAGTCTAATTTCTTCTCAACGGGTGCAGCAGGTACTACCTCAGGTTTTGTCAATATCACACTTACCGCAGGTACTACTTATTTTGTGATGATGGACGGCTTTTCGGGTAATTACTGTAATTTTGATTTTGTTATCAAAAACCAATCTATTTGCTGCGGTGCTAAACTCGGCGTGGTAGAAGGTGGCAATAAAACCTTGTGTAGCGGCGAAAGCGCAACATGGGGCGTATCAGATTTTGATGGCGGTAGTGGCTCCAGAACGAACCCTGTAGTAGGCTGGGCATACCACTTAGTCCCATTAATAAATCCTGACCCGCTCAATGCAGCTAATAATGCTATTATAAACGGTTATTACACAGGTGTAGTATCCAAAACAGCTACTGCTATTACCACACACGGTACTTCTAGTAAATCAACCTCAAACGCGCCTCCTGGGTTCAGTTCGGGTACTACCTACGAAAGTGCAGTTAAAGTATGTAATGGCGCGCCTGGTCGTCCGTTTATTTCGGCTGCAAGCGATGTAAAGGTATGTATCAACTTTACTTGCGATGATGTAGATAATTTACGTTGTAGCTTACTAGCACCCGACGGCGTTACTAGCATACCGCTCATTAATGCCGATGTATGGCCTACTAGCTTATTGGCTAAAAATCCAGGTACTTTCAATATGTGTTTTGTAACTGGCGCGTCTGCTTTATCTACTATTAATAGTGCCGCAGGTCTCGCGGTTAATCACGCGCCTAACGGTAGTTTTGCCACGCTTGTAGGACAACCCGTGAACGGCACTTGGAAACTACAGTTTTCTGATAATTACACAGATGGCAGTGGCGTGAATTTCAACTCGTGGAGGATTGACCTCAACGGTCAGTACAATACTTTTGGACCTACACATGGCGATATTACACAAACCAACAAAAATCCATATCTACCTGCACAGGAGTATTATATGACTCCTGTTACCTTTATCGACGGCTTAATTTTTGATGCTAATTGTCATGCTTTCGGACCGAGCGTAAAAGTGCAGAATTTGGAGCAGGTATCTGCACCTACCTACACCGCTACTTGCGGAACAGGCGGTACTTGTACTGCAGGTGCGGATAATGCTAATATTACTGTTACCGCCCCTACGGGTGGTATGCCTGGTATGCCAAGCACGTTCAATAGCAGCCCTACTTCTTTGGCATTGACCGACGGCGCAGCTACGGGTACTTTCCAAAGCAACGCGATTACTATTCCCGCAGGCGCATTTGATGCAGGTGCTACGCTAACCAGTGAAAACAATATCAGGGTTTGTTTAGTGTTAAATCACCCGAACGCTGCCGATATTGATGCGTACTTAGTATCGCCATCTGGCGGTCTTTACAACGGTGCAAACTCGTGGGAGCTAACCACTGACAACGGTGGTACTAACGACTTTTACGGCACTTACTGCTTCTATCTGCCATTGACACAAGGAAATATTACCGCAGTTACCTCCCTTGCTGGCGTAGTTAATGCAGACAACTGGACGGCAGAGGCAGGATATGCCAATATCAACGGCGACCCGATAGCAGGCGCGTGGACGCTCTATATCCACGACGACGCTACTGGTAGTACAGGTAGTTTGGATAGCTGGAGCATCTCCATAGAAGGACCGAACACCAATAAGTTTGGTATAGCAGGTACTGGCGGGGCGGCTGCCCTTACAGGCAATTATAACCCTTCGGCGGTACTCGCACCATTTACCTCTAATAGCAACGCGGTATGGGAAACCACCTTTACCGACGGCAATTCTTGTGCTACCAAAGTAGGCGGTAAGTACAAAAAAGCCTTGCTTACCGACCTTGATTTATTAACGCCATTGTGCAAAACAGATGCGGTAAAAACATTTACTATCGCACCTGAGCCGCCTAAATACACGACTTACAGAGTTACCATAGATACCGATACTTATCCAGAAGAAATTTATTGGTCTATCAGAAATGGTGCAGGCTATGCCGTTATTTCGGGCGGACCTTACCAACACAACCAAACAGCCGCTATCACAACTACAAGTGTGAACCTGCCTGCGGCAGACGGACCATACACTTATTATATCAACGATATATATGGCGACGGTATGATTTATGGCGGTGGTTCGTTCTTGGTAGAAGAATTGCGCAACGGCGTATATGCTACGGCAGCAAGCCACGTTTATCCTAATTTAACAGGTACATTTACGGCAGAAGTATATCCATTAGCCGACCCAGTAGGCAACCTTACAGGTACTATTGGTACAAGCTGCTCGGCACTGTGCGCGCCTACGGGTGCAGCACCCGCTACGGTCACTTATACCACAGGTAGCACTACGGGTACGTTTACGCCTGCGAGCGCAACTACGGGTAATAATACCTTCGCGTTCGGTTTTACCGATATCTATGGCTGTCAATTGTGTAAACAAAAAACAGTAGAGGTATTCCCTGGGCTTACCGCCTTGACTATCACGCCCGATTGTGCGGCTACGCCTAAAACAGTATCTGCCGTCGCTACCACCTCAGGCACGCTCGCAGGCTACGCCTTAGAGTACTCTTACGATGGCGGCGCAACCTGGACAACGTCAGCATCTGGTACATTCAGTAATGTATATGTGTATGCAAGGGTCAAAAACACGACTTCGTCGGTCACGAACTGCGAGTTTCAGTCTGCCAAAATAACCACCTGCGCGCCAACGCCATTGCCTATTCAGCTCACTACCTTCAACGGTAAAGTGAACAATACAACTAATGAATTGTATTGGCAAACGGCAACCGAGCAAAACTCGGCTTGGCACGTCGTAGAGCGTTCGATAGATGGTATCAACGGTTGGACAGAAGTAGGTCGCCGCAAAGCAGTGGGCAATTCTACTACACTCCAAAACTATACGCTCACCGACGAAAAACCACTCATTCGTGGCTATTATCGCTTGCGCAACATAGACTTTGACGGCAAAGTACAACTATCTAATGTTATCGTTTTGGAACGCAAACGCGGCGGATTTGGCTTTGCAGCCGTCTATCCGATACCAACTAACGAAGGCATAACGGTCGATTACGAAACCGAAACTGCCGAAGAAGTGACCTTCCGTGTCATAGATGTATTAGGACAAGTATTGAGTACGCAAGTACAAGCTGCCACCAAAGGCATCAATACCGTCCTGATAGACCTATCCAATTACCCTAATGGCAACTATGTATTGCTCATGGATAACGGCACGCATAGAAACGTCACCAAAATAGTGAAAGCAAGATAGTCCCTAACTGTCAATAAGTATAGTGTTATATTTTAGTGTACAATTTGTATTAGCAATAATACAAGTTGTACACTTTTTTTATTAAAATATTTGTAATTTGAATTATTAGTATATTTTCGTATATTTACAATAACATTTGATAGAAACAGAATAGCTAACTTTGATAATCAAATATTTATACATTAAAAATTATCATCATATATATTATCTTCTTAATTATTACTTTTATTCATTGTATTATTATCACAAAACAACGATTATTTTTTATGAGAAAAATTTTTACCTCTTTATTATTTTTGCTAATCTTCGGTGTTTCGCTAAACGCGCAAAATAATGCGCAAAACAAAGCACCGAACACCGAAACGCCACAGAGCGAACATCGTGCAGCAAAAGTTGCCCGCGAAATACAGTTTTTGCAGGGCAGTACCGCACCCAACAACGTAGGCACTACCTCTGGCACCGCCAACGTCACGGCGCGCTTACTCAGCCCACAAGTAGCGGGGCAAGACTGTGCCACGGCAATCCCTGTATGCCAAAACACTTATACCCAAAACACCTCCTTCACTGGCTCGGGTACGTCCAACGAGGTGAGCGGCACTTGTTTGGCTGGTGGCGAAACCAACTCGGTTTGGTATCAGTTTACGGTACAAACCTCGGGTACGTTTTCGTTCAATATCGCTACCGCAAACGACTACGACTGGGCATTATACAATGTCACTAATATCAGTTGTACCCAAATACCAAGTACCACACCTGTAAGTTGCAACTATTCCGCTACCTACGGCAATACGGGCATGTATGTCGCTACTGGTGTGACGAGCAGCAATAGCTCTACTGGTGCGAGCGGCTCGCCCGCCTCACCCGCTTACAATGTCACAGCAGGACAAACCTTTGTACTTATCATTGATAATTACTCTGCCAACAGCAACGGATATGCCCTTGCGTTCAACTCTGCTACTAACGGCGGCGGCGGTACTTCTACCATTTTTGATAATGTCAATCCGACCTTAGTAAGTGTAGTCAATAATTGTAATAATACATTTACGGCTACGCTCTCCGAGCCAGTGCGTTGTAGCACCGTTAGTGCTAGCGCGTTTTCGGTTTCGGGTGGTTTGTCTATCTCGAGCGCGGTAGGCGTAAATTGTAGCGGCGGCGCGTCGTTTACACGTCAAGTGTTATTAACGGTATCTGCGCCTTCGGCTTGCGGCGTATATAATTTTAATGCGACTAACGCGCTGCAAGATGCCTGCGGCAATCCACTAACGCCTGGCACAGCCATCTCCAAAACGCTTTTGGCTAGTACCATCACCGCTACCACCAATGCCGCGTTTGTATGTGCAGGAGCAGGTACGGCGGTTACGCTTAATACCGCTTGTGCGGCAACGGGGGTGACCTACAAATGGAGTAGCGGTGCAACCACACAATCTACTTCGGTTAGCCCAATAGCAACAACAACTTACACCGTTACCGCTACGGGCGCAGACGGCTGTACCAAAACGGCAACGGTCAGTGTAGCGGTCAATCCGTTACCCGTAGTGACACTCAATAAACTACGCGGCGTACTGACGGCGGCTTGTAATCCGTTCAACGTGACGGCAAGCGGACCCGCAGGAACTACCTTTCTATGGTCTCCTGGTGCTGTCACCACAGCTACTTTGGGTATCACCGCAGCAGGTACTTACACGGTGGTAGGTACATTGGCAGGCTGCGCGTCCGCGCCTGTATCTGTTACTGTTAGTGCTGCGCCAAGCGGCTGCAACGTCATATATGCTTCGCCTACGGGCGGCGGAACGGGCTTAACGGCAAGCTCTCCCGAAAATATCGCTAATGCTATCAATTTGGCGGAATGCCTAGGTGCGACCGTGCGTATGCAAGTGGGTACTTATAGTTTAAACACATCTTTAATCTTACCGAGCAACGTAACGCTCGATGGCGGCTGGAGTGCAGGTTATGCTAATAAAACAAGTAGTACAGGTATAGGAGCTACTACTACTACCACTATTATTAATAGAACTAATAGTGGCACTTATCCGTATGACGGCGTAGCGGGCGCACCTGCCTTGATTGCTATTAAAGCAACTAACGCATCGGGCTTCCGCCTGCAAGATATAGCTATTACTACGGCGAGCGCGCCTGCAACGGTGTTAGGTCAGTCGGGGGTATCTACTTATGGCTTAGTATTGACCGCATGTAGCGGCTACAATATTGTACGCGTGCAAGTTGCGCCTGGCGCAGCAGGTAATGGTATCAATGGCATTAGCGGCACTAATGGCGGTGCAGGGAGCAGCGGTACTGTGGGACAGAGCGGTGAGGATAGGAGTACTTTAGGCGTTTGTAGAAGTGACGGCGCTACGGCAGGCGGTAGTGGCGGCGCGGCAGGTACGGCGGGTACTAATCCAAATTTTTCTACCCTTGACGGCGCAGCAGGTACGGCGGGCGGCGGCGGCGGCGGCGGCGCTGCCGATAACGATGGCGAGGCGGGCTTGCCTGGTGTCGTTTCGTGCGGCGCATTAGGCGCAGCGGGTAGTGCGGTAGATTCAGATACGGGTTGTGGTGGAAGCACTACGGGCAACGGAAAGGCAGGTGGCGCGTGCCTTGCCGTAGTTGTAGCTGGCATTAACGGCACTAATGGCACTTCAAGTATTGTCAGCAACCTGTACGCACCTGGTAACGGTACTAACGGTGCAGCAGGGACAGCAGGCGGCGGCGGCGGCGGCGGCGGCGGCGGCGGCTGTAATGAATGGAATTGCAATGGTTCTGGTGGTGCGGGTAGTGGCGGCGGCGGCGGCGGCGGCGGCGGCAGGGAATCTAATTACGGAATTAGAGCGAAGGATTTGGTTGTGTTTTTTTTCTTCTGGCTGAAGCGGATTTGTTCGTCTGTTTTAACGAACAATAACACAATGATTGCCGCGAGACAATTAGGAATCTAAACGAATTTCGTTCTCGTGTGCGTTGACAGAGAGAAACACAATTAATGCTCTCTTGTCTGCGCGATGAAATAGCAAGCAACGGATGATCTTTGCTGTTGACGGCGCTAGAGAGCGGTTCTCCAGGGACGACGACGACGACGATGCTGCCTGCGTACGTTGTTGGTCCGTCGTTCTCTGAACGAAAAAGGAGAAAGTGACATTGACTGATCAGCAAGACAATTATCCAAACAGATTGCAACTATCACAAATGATTGTTCTCGCTGGCCGAGGCCCGTTGCATCATCCAGTGGCTCGCGATGTTTGCCGTGCGTGTCTGTGTGTGTGTTTGTTGATTATCGAATATCTTCTGCCATCTTAGAGAATTAGTCGAGATCGATCGATTGCAGTGGCAGCCGAGAAGAGGCGCACTGATGCCGTTGCCTGTTTCCCCCTTCGTGTTCGACGAACGCGCAAGCGCCAGGCCAATGAATGACAATAGGGCTTGACGAAGCGTGCGCGCGTGGGTAACAGTGGATTTGATTTCTGCCTGTGCCATCGACGCTCAACGAGTAACGAACCGAAGAGAATGATTCCAAGACAAGCATTAATCGTCGTTTTCTCGCTCGCTCTTTGTCTTCCATTAGATGATGGATCATCGGCATTTGTAGACACTCGATTTTCTAGGCCAAGCGTTTGCGAAAAAAAAGGAAGAATCGCGTACGCTATCGCTGTCGGCATCGAGGTAACCGGTCTCGCAAGTCTTTTCTCTCCGACTGCCAATTGCCGGGTTACGGATGCGTTAATTGATCTGTATCTTGTCGGTAGCTCCTTCATCGACATGCCGAGTGAAGTCACAATCTACGTGGCCATTGTTGAAAGACGCGCGTGCCCTTGACATCCTTCATTTGCCTTCTTCTTTTTTCCTTATGTGCTCATACACACAGACGCAAAGATTTCCAAAGGAAATTGTCCTGTCGTTCGTACCCATTGTTATGCCCTCAGATGTTCTCTCGTATTATTTTCGAAATCATCATCAATAGTCGCTAAAAACACAAGGCACGCTCGTACAAGCAACAAATATTGATCGAAAGCGACAATTTTTCTTCGCAGGCCTCTCTCTCTCTCGCGTCTCTTTCTTCTCTCCTATCCGTGGACCGAGCGCATTCTGCTCGTTTCCTTCCAGCAGCAGCGTCTTCCTTCTGCTCCTCTCATCATCGCTCTCGATATCTGCGGATAAGATCGTTTCCCCATGTATTTCGGTCATCATTGACGCGCTCGTGTACAGATCGCGCTTGTTATGAGGGTACCGCAATAAGCATGTCAGTTTACAATCCATCATAGAACAGGCAGCGCAACAGAGGGAGAAAAGCTTTCCTCGTCGTCGTCGTCGTCGATTGATATTATTCCGACATTTGCGAAAGAGCTCGACTGTATTTCAGCTCGCGGTTTAGATCG
>JAYWGJ010000347.1:0-4824 GCA_043778315.1 Saprospiraceae bacterium
AAACTCGAACGGCTGACACAGCGCGCGCAGTATCGCTACGCGCTGCCGTTGCCCATACGACAACGTTTCGCAGGTTTGTGCGAGGTAAGGCGTAAGCCCAAGCCGCGCTGCCATTTCCTCTATTTCGAGCAGCGAAAAATGCTGCGTCAGTTCGTTTTTGATTAAGATATTTTCTATTGCCGTGAGGTGCAAAAACAGCCGCAGGTCTTGAAACACAAGGCTTACACGAGTTTGACGGTCGGCGGCTTTTGCGGCGGCAGACTGACCGCGCAGGTCGGTATCGTTGTATAAAGCCGTGCCTGTATAGTCGTCGCGCAAGCCATATAAAATATGTAAAAAAGTGGATTTGCCCTTTCCCGACGGCGCGGCTACAAAGTAGCGTTGCCCACGCGCAAAACGCCGCTCGGTAGCCCAAATATCGGAGCCGCCGAGCGGCGTGTCCTGCAATGGTGCAGGGATTATATGGTGTAGTTGAAACATCTAAATAGCTGAAATAAATTAGTTTATATTACCCTATTAAGGAGTTCGGAGAAGTTGAATATTGAGTCCTGTTTTTTGGATGAAGTCATCGATTGGGTCTTGTGTAATTAGTTTTTGGTCAATTAGGAACGCGTCCAAAATAAGGTACTGTATGCTCACTTACCTGGGCTACGCCCGTTCACTGCAAATAATGGTAGTTTTTGCTACCTTTATTTTTGTTCCTGCCAAAAATGCGTTGGATTTGCTTCGCCAGTTCGCTTCGCTCGGGTTCGTTACAATGCAAAGGCACACTTCGTGTGTTCACGACATATACGCGACTTTGTTCGCCTATACTCGCTAATGCCTCAAATCTGCCTTGTTTTATTTTCCTCCCTTATGGGAAGGCTATGTGGGGCTAACAAAATTCCGCGTGACAATATTCAGTACCTTATTTTCTCTTCATTTCTAATAAACGGGATAAATAACCCGTGAAAACCATATATTTATTTATTTTTGCACAAAAGTAACTCTTTAATCATTCATATTTCTTCGAAGTTCTTAGTATTATGGAAAATACGACTACCGAAATTGATTATGCGCACTTCGCGTGCGTAGAAATGCGCGTCGGAACTATTATTACAGCAGTGCCGTTCGCGAAGGCGCGCCACCCAGCCTACCAACTCACTATCGATTTCGGCGTGCAAATTGGCGTAAAGCGAAGTTCGGCGCAAATCACTACGCATTACACTTGCACACAACTTATTGATAGACAAATAGTTGCAGTAATTAATTTCCCCGTGAAACAAATCGCCAATTTCTTTTCGGAGTGTTTGGTGCTTGGCGCAATACAGCCCGACGGCTCGGTCATTTTGCTCGCGCCAGATAGCGGCACAAGCAACGGCGATAGAATATTGTAAATAAAATAGTAATTTTTCGACAAAAAAATGCCCTTCACAAAACCAAACAGCTTCGTAAAGGGCATTGAAATTACACTAAAAAACTTTATTTACAACTTAACTACCTTCACGGTCGCTACGCCGCTCGCGCCTTCTAAGCGCAAAAAGTACGTTCCTTGTACCCAGTTTTGCGTATCCAAAACTAAGTCTTGCGACGCAAACGAAGCCACACCCAAAACCTGACCTAAGGTGTTGATTATCGTTACTTTATCTATATTTGCCACGCCTTTATTTAAGCGAATTTCGGCAGTAAACGGATTGGGCGAAACCTGAATATCCATTGCGTTTAAGCCAACGGTACTCGTCACTACACAAGTCGCGATTTGGTTCCACGCTTGCTGCCACGCCCAGCCTGTGCCGGGAATATAAGCGGTTGATTGCCCAGTTTGACTGCACCAACCACCTACCGTACATTGAAAAACCGTTCGTACGCCGTTCACGGTATTCACTACATAATCGTTGGTCGCATAAGGGCTGCCAATCACAAAATTACTGCTGTTACACAACGGGTTACTGCTCGGCGCAGCCACCGTCACGGTCACATTATTAGACCACGACCACGCGTTTTGATTGTCAAAAACCTTCGCTTTCAGCGTGTAACTGCCCACCGCTACGCCGCTCCAAATGTAGTTAAATGGCGCTGCTGTTTTGGTCGTTAGTAAATTATTTCCTTCGTAAAACTCAATTTTACTGACCGTGCCGTCGGGGTCAGAAGCCGTCGCCGTCATATTGATATTCGCGGCAGCCGTATAGCTTGCCGCGTCGGTATTGAGGCTCACTAACGGTGCTTGATTCACGACCGTTCCGACCGTAAACGTCACCGCGCTCGACCACGTCGCCGCACCAATATTGTCCGTCGCTTTCGCGCGAACAGTGTAGCTGCCTTGCGCCAAATTAGGATATGAAAAGCTGTACGGCGCACTATTACTAGTACCTAAAAGCGTCGCGCCGTTATAAAATTCGACTTTTACGATAGTCCCGTCGGGGTCGTTCGCGTTTGCCGCAAGGCTCACATTGCTTGGCGCAACCGCAAAATTTTGGTTCGCCGTAGGCGTTGTGATGACCACCGCAGGCGGCACATTTACGGTCGTACCCATGCAAAAGGTGCGTATCAACGTGTCCACCAAAGGCGTACTCATCGTACCGTTTGCGTTTTGAACGTAGTCGCCCGTAATCTCCCAAATTATCGCGCCGCGCAAGTTTTTGCTGTTAATATATTGCGCTTTCGCGGCGATAGACTCTTGGTCGTCGTAGGAAACGAACGAATTATTTGCCGTGCTGATTAAGTACGGCACTTTCGCGACGTTGTCCCAGTAGCGGGTAAAACCGTTGCCGATTTTGGGTATAATATTATAGTATTGCGGCGAGCCTTCATCAACGCCAAAGTTCGCGTTATCCACCGCGCCTGTACTCACGCCGTGCAGCGTAGGCGTAGTGCTGCATATTTGCGTACGTCCGTAAAACGCGATGCCCGCGTTTATTTTATTGGCAGGCACGTTGTAGGTTTGCAGCAAAGTAGTGACCGCTTCGTCTATCGAAAAACCGACCGACGCGCCCGTTCCGCCCGTTGCGTAAAGCGGCGAATTGTGGTTGCAACGCGAGTCAAACGCACCGTAAAAATCATAAGACATCAGGTTAATAATATCCACAATTGGCGTGATATTTGCCCATTCCACGTTATTCATATTGCTCGGCGAAGCACCCACGGCGATAGTGAGCATCAGTGTTTTGTTTTGTTGCACCTCAATACTCGTGAGCGAATCGCGAACTTGTCGCAGCAATAAGGTAAAATTTTGCTTGTCGGCAGGCGTTCCGCCGTGGTCGGCGTAGCCAGGGTATTCCCAGTCGAGGTCGATGCCGTCAAATTTATATTTGCGAATCAGCACATTGCACGAATGTGCAAAAAGCGTTCTTTTTGTGGGCGATGCGGCTATTGCCGAAAAATTATCGGAGAGCGTCCAGCCGCCAATCGAGGGCATTATTTTGATGCCCGCCTGATGCGCCTTGTAGGGAATCGAGGTCGTGATGTCGCGGGTGTTTGTACTCCAATTCATCTGCCCTTCGAGAAGTATCGGGTCGCCCCAAATAGAGTCGGCAGTTTGCACTATCCAACCGTCGGGTTTCGGCGAAAAAAACGCATAATTTAATATCGTGTATTTTTCGTATTTGATGGTGTTCGGGTTCACCGCTTGTGTGCGGTCGTACCATTGCCAACCAGGATAATAGCCGACCACTTCGCGGCACGGCGTTTGCGCTAGCGCAACATTGATAAAATTAACGAGAATAAAAAGTACGAATAAAAAATTTTTCATTGGTTTTTTTGATTTGAACATATAAAATTTTGACTGAGCTGCAAATGTAGTATATTTTGAAATTATATAAAAATGTAATTTGATAATTTTAATCTTATTTTTGTACTTTTGCACTTAATAATACGTTAAAAACAACACCCGAACTAAAACGGCTCGTTTTTTGTTCTGAATAATATTGATTTTATAAATAAAATAAACAATATGCGTCGCGTCGCAATACTCGTATTTACCCTTCATTTTCTCGCCATCACGACGGGAGTAGGAGCTTATACGCTGTCTTGTTTGTGCGAACAAAAATTTGAGGTTTCGCTTACCGCACAACAACACCAATGCGCTACCAAACACCTCCAAACGCCTAAGCCGCACCCGTGTTGCATCAAAAAAGCCTTAGCTGCACAAGGCAAAACGCAACATTTTGCACCAAAGCCGTGCTGCGATTTTCAGTACAAAATCATCAAATTAAGTAATCCGTACACCAAAACGGACGCGCCTGCGCAGCCTTTTTTCGCACAAATATACGCGCTGCCCGTGGGTCAATTTGTCGGTTTTATTACACCGAAAAAAGAAGTTTTTGCCTTAGATTGTACCGATACCCATAAATCGCCGCCGCGAGCCGCTCGCCCGTTCGGGCGCGCCTTGCGCTGTCGCTTACAAACGTGGTTGTGTTAGATTGAATTTATTTTTGTTATAAGTAACTGTAAATCAATTATTTATATATTTAAAAATATTTTCTAATTTTCATAATTATAACAATACAACCATGTTTTATAAAAAAATAATCGTTCTCTTTATTTTTGCGTTCGCAACTGTAAATATGAGTCGCGCACAGACAACGCAAGCGACACAAACGGCAGAAAAAACACCCGAAGCAGCAGTATCGAGCAAACCCGTCACCGCCGAAATAAAGGTAAGCGGAAATTGCGCGATGTGCAAACGACGCATAGAGGAAGCCTGCGTATCACGCGGCGTAAAATCGGCTTCGTGGGACAAAAATACCAACATACTCACCGTTTCGTACAACCCGAAAGCGACCTCCGTTGCCAAAATATCGGCGAACATCGCTAAACGCGGTCACGACGTAGCGGGCGTAACCGCCG
>JAYWGJ010000348.1:0-17650 GCA_043778315.1 Saprospiraceae bacterium
TGAGATGGTTCTTTTTCGCTTCTAATTTCGTATCTTTGGTGACTTCTGCTTGGAGTTGCAGTTCTACTTCTTTGATTTGCTTGGTAAAGAAGTCAAGACATTGTTTAAATCGTTTGGCGGTTTCTTTAGCAATACTATTGGCGTGCGTTGCGGCGTGTACTTGATTTTAAACTATGTTTTTTTCGGCTATTAAGATTTGCCACTCGCGAGTTAAATGCTTGATAGTCAATAGCGTATCGCTCAGTTTGACTTACACGGGTAACTGTCATTCTAGTCCCATTAGGGCTAAAATCTGTGCATCAGCCTTATCGTTTTTGCTCTTCGCGTTGAGGCTTTTCGCATACGCTTTGGTCTGCGAGGGCAGCAAAACGGCAACCGAATAGGCTTTGTCATGCAGGAAATGACAGACCGACTCGTGGTATATGCCCGTTGCTTCATCACAACGATTAAGCCGTTGGGTACGTCTTTTTTGGTGTGCTTTTTGAGCGTCGCCTCGATGCTTATCCAGCCCGTTTTCGTATTTTTTACGTTTTTTTTGTGCTACGATTCGCGCACTGTTATCGCTCAACCGCTCCTACAGGCAGACCTGCAAACTGTCTTTGGCCACATCTAAGGCAAGACATTGCTTGAGTACCGTTGCTTTACGCGCTGGCGTACCTTTGCCTTTGGGCGTAGCTTTTTTTGGCGGCGCAACCGCATTAACTTCGCTTTTTATACTTGCGATAGCTGTTGTACTTTGTTGTTTGACGGGTTTTTTCCGTGATTAAAATGATTAAAAAATTCGATAAAATTTGGTCACCCGAACAAGAAAAAGATAAAGTGTAGTTTCTTCAACGCCTTTTCTCGCACGATATACTGACTATTTGCTACAAGAACGAAGCCTCGGGGTCACCAAACGTCTTAGGTACTATTCTGGCTCTAAAAAACTGACATAAAAAGAGGCATTTCCTTTTAGTTCTACATGACTTGCGCCTGTTTTGACAAGTTCATGCGCGCTCTTTATCCCTGTAATAATACAACTTTTGTTACTTTTTTACCACTTTTTATTCAATTTTATTCTTACACCACAAAGATACGAGACAAGTCAGAATACAGTAACTTACTTTGGACGCGTTCCTTAGTTGGCTAAGTCAATAAAAACGCCGTTAGGCGTTATATGTTGGTTGCAAAATGATAGCGAAAATGACACTAAAATGCCATTAGATGAACAAGCGAAAAGCAAGAAAACTTGCTTTTGCGGCGTGGACTAGCGTAGCGCATATATCGGTAAAAAAACAACCAATATATCATTTCTACGGAGTTTTACGAACCTTTTATCCAACATTTCTACCGATATATTGCCCTTACAGGGCTTATAATATAAGGGTTAGTCAATTAATATATAATTCCGATTTGCAATAAACTATTTTGGGCATCAGAGCCTGGCTCATACCTGTCTGACCAGGGTGGGTCACCATGAATACAGCTTATGAACACAGTCACGACCAAGCAGCATAGAAAAACTTGTTTCAAAATATAAAGATTTTGGTTATAAAATTTTTACTTTCTCTTCATTCCAATCCTCTCGGACGGTTTCCCAAACTACGCCAGCTGCGCCACATAACCTCGAGGTCGCTTGCGGTCGTATAATCTTTCGCGTACAGAAAACTGAGGTGCGCCCGCGTCGGCGCGTCGAGCGTGAGGTCGGCGTGTGCGTCGGCAGGCGACAAAACGGCAGGGCGCAGTTTCGGCAGCGTATCGGTCGCGTTTTCGCGCTCATAACCGACCCACGTTTTTTGTGCCAACAAAACGAAAAAAATATTTTTTATAAATGAAAACGGATTTTTTATAAAAAAAACAAGTAAAATACTTGAAAAAAACAATAAAATACTTGAAATTACATCAAAAAACCGCTTATTTCTCTGATTTATCGGCGTAGCGATTTGGTAACTGATTTCGAAAGTATAGAGTTCGCCCGAGCTGTTTTTGTCGCTACTACCAATAATACTCCAACTTTCTGGCGGCACTATTTTGTATTCTACGGCTGTGCCGAGCCGCGACATCGTGCGCATAATCGTTTCGGAAGGTATGTTTTTGGCACAAAAAATGATTTCATTTATTTTATAAATCCGCACCATTTCGTCCAACTGCTCGGTAGTGCCGAGGTAGTTTTTGGGCGATAACGCCACCGTTTCGGCAGCTGCCACGTTGCCAATCAAATTCGTTTTTACGAGGCTCTGATTGAGTAGCGTTTGCACGCGCTCGCGCTCTTCGGTATCGGCGACAAGCAGCGTATTTTTTATCGCTTCGCTGCCAATATTAATATTGCGGTAACGCAAAAAATGCGCCACAAACCGCAACAACGGCAGCGCGATTGATGCCCAAACCGCGCCCAAAACCACCAACGCACGAGAAGAGCGATACTCGAGTTCGAGCAACCCGTACACTGCCAAAAGCAGCACCGAACCAACCATAATTCCGCGTAAGAGCCGCGAAATATTACCGCGTTCATCGTAGCCGCCGCTAATCCAAACACTTGTTAGCCAAATAAATATATATAATGGAAAATTAATATATAATATCGCTTCGCTATAATACGCCGAGCTGTGATATACGTTATTTGCCCAAAAATTCTTTAAGAAAATCAAGCCGCCAAACAAAATTACGGCATCTAAAAACGGCAAATATGCCTGCGCAAACCAATTGCGTAGTAGCGTAATTGCTGCGCGAAAATAGATAGCCGCTTGCAGCAACGCGACAAATAAACTGCCCGAAGTACCCGAAAAATGCTTGCGCGCAAAAATAATCATCGCCTCGTAAAACGTGCGCACATAGTTCAAACTGCCTTTTTTGGTACTTTCGCCTTTGTAGTGAATAATGGTGCTGTCGGCAAAATAGTAGTTGCGGTAGCCGCCTTGCACTATCCGATACGAGAGATCGATGTCTTCGCCGTACATAAAAAATGCCTCGTCGAGTAAGCCTACTTTATCGAGCGCGGCACGCCGCATCAGCATAAATGCACCCGCAAGTACGTCTATTTCGCAGTTTTCGTGTTCGCTGTAAAAGCCCAAATAATAGTGATTAAACAGCCGCGACTTAGGAAAAATAGCCGATAAACCCACCGTTTTGCAAAACGCGACCCACGGCGACGGAAACCCGCGCTTACTTTCGGGCAGAAAAACGCCGCTCCCGTCTATCATTCTGATGCCAAGTCCGCCCGCGTCAGGGCGCGCCTCCATGAACGCGATAGTTTGGTGAAAAGTGTCCTCCTGAACGACCGTATCGGGATTCAGCAGTAGCACATATTTGCCTTTGCTGACGCGAATTGCTTGATTATTAGCGACCGAAAAGCCCGTATTTTGCTTGTTCGCAATCAAAATCACTTCGGGGAATTTCTCGCGCACCATTTCGCAAGACGTATCAACCGAGTTATTATCGACCACAAAAACCTCCGCCGACAAACCCTCCGTTGCCTTACGCACCGCGTACAATGCCTGCTCCAAAAAGTAGCGGACGTTGTAATTGACGATAATTATGGATAAAATGGGCGTATGCTGATTCACAAAAGCAAAGTTCTATAAAAAAATAATAACTTTGTGAAATAAATTTATTACCCTATCTTTGCAAAATACTATATTATTACAATAAAATATATAAAATTTTGATAATCAGACTATTAGCTCATTTTTTATAATCTTAGTATCAAAATAATAAAACTTTAATTTCTCGAAATCTTTAAAATCATTACCACAATGGCAAAATTACGCATTTTATCCATCGACGGCGGCGGCACACGCGGCATGATTCCCGCTACTATTTTAGCACTTTTGCAACGCGATACAGGCAAACACCCCACCGAGTTATTCGACGTTTTTACGGGTACTTCTACGGGCGGCATCATTGTTGCGGGGCTTGCGGCGGGCGTAAACCCGAGCGTTATGGCGGATATTTATACCGAAAAATCGAGTTTTATTTTTGGTGGCGGCGGCTTTCGCGAAACGTTTAACCTCTTCCGTTCCAAACACACGAACGAAAATCTGCGCACCGCGCTGACCGAAGTTTTGGGCGACCTGACAATGGGCGATATACACGCAAAATACAATAACCTCAACGAAGCACCACAAAAAGTGTTTATGATTAACGCTTTTGACCTCGCGCCGATGCAAAATTTTTTGCGCCTCAATACCAAAACGGGCATCGAGGAGATAGTCGCCGAACCCGTCAATTTCCGCCCGACGGTGTTTAACTCCTGCTTTCAGCGCGACCAAAAATTGAAGATGGTGGACGTAGCGTTGCGGTCGTCGGCGGGTCCGTCGTACCTGCCTATACATCAGATGCACACCGACGGCGGCGTAGGTATGAACCACCCTGCTATGTCGGCGGTTGCGTTTGCTATCAATAAAAACAAGGCGAATATGATAGACACCGATGCGCGCCGCACCGATACCGCGATGAAGGGTTTGGGCTACGATATGCAAGACCTGCACGTCCTTTCGCTCGGAACGGGTACGTCAAACTCGTCGTACCTCAAAGATTTGGACGTGGCGGACGGCGACAAAGGCAGCTTGTTTTGGGCAACGCGGATTGCCGATATTTTGACGGAATCAAATATGCAAGTTTCCGAATATTATGTACGCCAGGTGTTGGATAAAGACCAATATATGCGCATTCAATTCAACTTTAACGACCCAAAAGCGCCGTCCGAAATACGCGGTCGCGATATTTTATTAGACGAAACTAATCCGTTGATTCTGAACGGTTTAAAGAAATATGCAGAGCAATATTACGAAGAAAAACGCGCTACTATTTTGAGTTTTGTAAGGAATGTGTAGAATTTAAGTTGGACAGATTTTTACACAGGATTTTGCTTCAAGACAAGGAACGAAATAAGGGTCGTAGCCGAGCTGCTTCGCAGCGTTCACAACATAAGAAGCCATTTCTATGGCTTCTTATTCGCTCATGTTACTTATTGAGTGAAGCAGTATTGAAGTGAAAGACAAGTCAAAATGTCCAACTTAAGTTTTACGCGTTCCTAAACGACGCGAACCAATAAATAAGAAATTTTTTAGTATAAATACGCTTATGTCCAAACCTATCAGTATTCCGAATTTCCTCGCCAAATCGGGCTTGATGCCGCAAGAGGAGACCTTAGCGATACCGTATCGCAGCCATAATTTATTTATTGGTTTGCCCAAAGAGTCCTCCACCAACGAAAACCGCGTTGCCTTAGTGCCTGCGTCGGTCGCTACCTTAGTGGCGGCAGGGCATCGAATAGTGATAGAAATGGGTGCGGGCGAACGCTCCAAATTCACGGATTTGGAGTATTCGGAGGCAGGCGCAGAGATTGCGTACAGCCAAGAAGAGGTTTTTCGTGCCGATATTATACTCAAAGTCGCGCCCATACATATAGATGATGTCGATTATTTGCGTCCCAACCAAATCGTCGTCGCGCCCATACACGTCCCCACGCTCACGCACGAAATCATCACGCGGCTGAAACAAAAACGGGTCATCGCCGTAGCGATGGACTACATTAAAGACGTGTCGGGCGCGTTTCCGTTTATCCGCGCCGTGAGCGAAATAGCGGGCATATCGGCAGTACTCACCGCCGCCGAACTGCTCAGTAATGCGGCGAACGGTCGCGGCGTGTTGCTCGGCGGTATTTCGGGCGTTCCGTCTGCCAAAGTCGTGATTATCGGCGCGGGCGTAGTAGCGGAATGTGCAGCGCGCACTGCACTCGGTTTGGGCGCGGAAGTGCATATCTTTGATAATAATATTTACAAATTGATGCGCATTCAGCACCACCTCAACCGCCAAATGTTCACCTCTACGCTCAACCCAAAAGTACTCGAACAAGACATTATCAATGCCGACGTTGTCATCGGCGCGCTCCATTCCAAAACAGGACGAACGCCCGTTGTAGTGAGCGAAACGACCATTAGTAAGATGCGTCGCGGCGCAATAATCATAGATGCGAGCATCGACCAAGGCGGTGTTTTTGCTACTTCGCGCATCACTTCCCACGAAAAACCAACCTTCACCGTTCACGACGTAATCCATTATTGCGTCCCAAATATCGCCTCTCGCGTGTCGCAAACCTCCTCTACGGCGGTCAGTAATATCCTTACGCCGATGCTTTTTCAGGTATCGGACGCAGGTAGTTTCGAGTCGCTTATCATCGACGACCTCGGGTTCAGAAGCGGCGTTTACACCTACAAAGGCTGCCTTACGAATCAACATATCGGCGAGCGGTTTCAGATGAAATCAACCGAACTCAGTTTATTATTGACCAACAGTTTTTAAGTAGATGTCGCAAAATAAACAAGGTTATCCGTAAAGCGCAATTTTAAAATAAACGTGCGTAGCAAACGTTTAGCTTTAAAATAAGCGAGGATTAGAACCGTGTTTATTTGCTGTCAGGTACTTAACTTTCAATTTTTGATTTCAATTCTTTGAAATGTAAACAATTTTACCCCAAATTGTCACAGTATTGTCAAATTATACAAAAAAAAGAACTCGAGGCAGCGTTGGACAATTTTTTTCGTTATATAAACGTAGGTATTATTAAATCAATATCTAATTTTATTTTCCCTATAACGATAAAACTTCCAAATTATGTTCATTTTGACTATTTTGTACTTATTATTCACGTTCAACCTCATGGACGTACTCTCCGAAAGCGGCTTGACGAGCTACAAATCGCCGCGTTTTTGGGTAACAGTTGCCTCTTTGAGCGTCCTTTCGGGCGTTACTTTTTTCGGGTATTTTGCATCTTAATTTATTAAAAACACCGTCGCTAAACTTTTTTTTTCTATTTTGATAGAAAACCCAAAAAACAGCTATACTTTTACACAAAAGTATAGCTGTTTTTTTATGCAAATATTTACAACCGTCGCCGATTGGCAACAATTTTTACGCGCTCAACGCGGCAACAAACCGCACCAAAACGCAGCGCACTCAACCATCGGTTTTGTGCCGACAATGGGCGCGTTGCACGCAGGTCATATTTCGCTGCTCGAACGAGCGCGAGTGGAGTGCAATATAGTCGCGTGCAGTATTTTTGTGAATCCAACGCAGTTCAACGACCCTGCCGACTTGCTCAAATACCCGCGACCGATAGCCGCAGACATAGCGATGCTCGAGCAAAGCGGCTGCGACGCGCTCTTGCTGCCGTCCGTCGCAGAAATTTACCCCGACGGGACGGTGTGGCGCAATCCATTTCAGTTTGGTGCGCTCACCAAAGTACTCGAGGGTGCGTTTCGCCCAGGACACTT
The DNA here is from genome assembly GCA_043778315.1 of Saprospiraceae bacterium. Taxonomy (GTDB): domain Bacteria; phylum Bacteroidota; class Bacteroidia; order Chitinophagales; family Saprospiraceae; genus JBEEMU01. The sequence goes on from JAYWGJ010000348.1 coordinate 7,254, forward strand.
CGACGGAATGGTGCAAGTGGTCAGCCGCTTGCTCCAAATAGTGCAACCCGAGGCTATATATATGGGACAAAAAGATTTTCAGCAGCAAAGCATCGTGGCGGAGATGCTGCGGCAGCAAAAAAGCAGCGTCTGCTTAGTGTGCTGTCCGATAGTGCGCGAACCGAGCGGCTTAGCAATGTCGTCGCGAAATGTACGGCTCTCGAACGGCGCGCGCAGCGAAGCTGCCGCCATTCACAACGCGCTGCAAGCTGCCGCTTCCGACTATTCCGACGGCGTTTTGGCGCAAAGCCTACAACATAATATACAAGTGAAAATAAACGAAAATCCGCTTTTCTCGACCGATTATATTGCGGTCGTCGATGGCGATACGCTGCTGCCGATAACCGAATTTAAGGCGCACCGACAAGCGGTTGTATGCGTTGCCATACGCGTAGAAGGCGTGCGATTATTAGATAATATTATTTTGTTTTAAGTTTTTCTAAATCTATAAGTTGTGTATCGGAAAGTTGCATTTTTGAGTATTTTTGCTCGCAAGGAAAACGCATCTCGTCAATCCTCCCACGGAGTAAAACCGAGTGTTTGCACGGAGTTTTCACAGAGTTTATGTTTATGTATTTTGAGTTTACAGAGTATTTAAGCTAATTTTTAAAGAAAATTAGCTTAAATTTGAGCGGGAGATTAAAAAAGTTGTTGTAGGAAAAACAAAAAAATAAAAAATTTTTGTGAGAAACTTATGCTCGGCAGTTTTATTGAAAAATCTTGATTTTTCAATAAAACCACTCTGTGAACTCAAAAACTGTATATAAAAACTCTGTGAAAACTCCGTGCAATAACTCCGTGTGACGCTGTGGGAAAGTAAGAGATAGGTAAGAAAAAATCGCCATTATTACTTGAAGTCTGCGATTTCAAAAATTACCGCCCAAAAATGCTATTCAGCTTATCCCTGCCTGCATCTGACGCAGATTTAAGATTTGTAGAAGCTGCAACAGGTGTATATTTATTAATAAAAGGACTTATTTGCGCTTCAGTCCAATTGCCCTCGATATCAATATTTACTTCGCGGGCTAACGCAGCAATAAAAATTTCGGTTTTATTAGCCAAAAAAATACCCGAAGCAATAACTGCATTTTTTTGACCATTAATTACTTCATTTTTTATATAAAAAATATAGTTACAAGTATCATTTTTTATTTTGGCAGACAAACAACATTTTTTATTCATACCTAAATTAAGTACACTAAAATAATCTTTTTCCGTTTTTATAACAAAAACAGCTCTATTGCCAACAAAAATAGTGTCATTTCGCTGTAAAACAGTTTGCGCAGCAGCAAAATAAGGCGTAGCAAGCAATAATAGAGCTATAAATAGTCTTGATTTATTTGTTTTCATACTTTATTTGAATTTAAATATAATTAGTTTTTAGTGATTAGTGTTTAATGATTAACGATTAGTGATTTATTTTTAGTGATTAGCGTTTATCGCCTTTTCAATGACGTTCCAAAGTTTCGCAATAGCGACAGGCATAGCATTATTAGTAGTAATATGTTCGGTAGCAGCAAGGCTCATACGTCGACACAAGTCTTTATCATTCGCCAATTGCAACATTCGTGCCGCCATAGCGGTTACATCATTTTCAGCTACTAAAAATCCAGTTTTATTAGGTATTACTACATCTGCAATACCAGCGTGTCGAGTAGCCACAACGGGTAATCCCGCCAAACCAGCCTCCAAAATAGCTACGGGAGTGCCTTCGCTATCGCCATCTGCTGCCGTTACACTATGTTGTACAAAACAATACGCTGTACCTAATGCCTTTACAACTTCGTCGTGCGGTTTTGCGCCACATAAGTCAATAATCGAGGTGCAATCGAGTTCGCTGACGAGTTTTTTGCAGTCGTTCATCAACGGACCATCTCCGATAAGTAGCAAACGGGCGTTCGGAACACTCGACTGTATTTGCGCGAAAGCGCGTATAGTATTCATAGGCGATTTTTTGGCCACCAATCGCCCGATTGCAATATATATTGGGTTGGAATTGAAGTCGGGACGCGGTAGGCGAGCAAACGACAAGTCTGCACCACACGCAATATGATGTATTTTAGTGGCATCGCAGCCCATTTGTGCTACAATTTTTTGTTGCAAAGTAGATACAATTATTATGGCGTTCGCGTGCGCAAAAAGTTGAGCGTACTCGAGTTGGTATTGTTTAATAAAACGATGTGTATGAATATCGGAGCCGTGAAAATGTACTATCAACGGAATATTTAGGGCTTGACAAACAGGCAACATAGCCGCCCCCGTCGGACCAAACTCACATAACAAAGCCTCGATACCTTGGTTTTTAAAATATTGAATCCAATATTGTACGCAAGTACCCTTATCATTAAAATTTTTGCGTAGCAAGAGTGTTTGGAGTTTATTAATCACTTGTAGCCAAAACGGTATGACCCTTCGCCCATCTGCGTACATCGGTAGCCAACCACCCGACAACTCTTGCACATCTGCATACGTCGAAAGGTACTTAATATGATTGCGCACAAAGGTCTCCGCGCCTTGATAAACGCTTGGGTGAGCTACGGCTATTCGTAATTTTTTGGTATTAGTATTCAATAATTAATATTTATATCAATATTAAAATAAATAAGACTATATTTGCAACAAAGATACTACTAAAATTTTTATAGTAACTATATTTACAAATATAAATATTCGTAAAACAAAAAAATGTGACTATACTGCTTTATTATAATATAAAAATAAAAAAGTATAAATATAGTTTTTAAATCATTTTACTAAAAAAACAAGTGTATTTGAGTATAATTTACTTTTACACAACCTTAATACAAATGTAGGAAGACGTAGTCGAGATATAAATATGCTTAAAACAAAGTTTTTATTACTTATTGCAACTATACACAATAAAAAAACAATCGTATTTTTATTTGTTGTAACTAAAATCATTAAAAATACAAATATATTACAACTTATTGTAACTAAAATCATTTAAAAAACTAAAAAATCTATATTATTATGAAAAAAAATCTACTTTTATTTATTTGCATTTGTATCACACAAACTATTTGGGGACAAGGAACTCAAAATTTGAGAGGTAGAGTGCTTGACGCAGCATCTAAATATCCATTAGTCGGAGCACAAGTGGTTGTTTACAACGATACCGTACAACTTGGCGGAGCTATCAGCGATGCCGAAGGCTATTACAAAATAGAAAATATCACGGTGGGCAGACGCAAAGTAATCTCCTCCTTTATTGGGTATAAAGATATGACCTTCGATAACATCATAATTAATTCTGGGAAAGAAAGTTCGCTTGACATAGGACTCGAAGAAAGTGTTATACAAGTAGAAAAAGCCGTTATAGTATCTGCCACAAAGTTTGGGGAAGTCCGAAACGAGATGGCGACAGTCTCCAGCAAAGCATTTAGTATAGAAGAGACCGACAGATACGCTGGAAGCAGAGGCGACCCTGCCCGTATGGCTTCGAGCTTTGCCGGTGTACAAGGTGCCGACGACTCGCGCAATGATATAGTAGTCCGCGGCAACTCTCCCTCGGGTGTTTTGTGGCGCGTGGAAGGCATAGACATCTTCAACCCGAACCATTTTAATATTCCGGGTACTACGGGCGGCTCCATCACGATACTCAACAATAAATGGCTATCTAACAGCGACTTTTTTACGGGTGCTTTTCCTGCCGAGTATGGTAATACGGTGTCAGGCGTGTTTGATTTACGTTTACGTAATGGTAATAACGAAAAATATGAGTTTTCGGGACAATTAGGGCTTCTCGGTACGGAGTTAATGGCAGAAGGTCCGTTATCAAAAAAGGGTAAAGCGTCGTTTTTAGTGTCCTATCGATACTCAACGCTCTCTGTTTTAGGTAATTTTGGCATCAAATTAGGTACAAGTGCTATTCCCCGCTATCAAGATGCGTCGTTTAGACTTAATTTTCCACTTAAAAACAATCAAAACATATCCGTTTTTGCTATCGGAGGCATTAGTGACATCGATATATTAATATCTAATCAAAAAAAACCTTCTACTGAAACCGATTTATATGGTCAGAATGACCGCGACCAGTATTTTCACTCTCGAACAGGCATGGCGGGTGCTACATATAGTAAGGCTTTCAATGCAAATACCTACACCAAAGTTACATTGATGTATGCCGGCGAGCAACAAGCTGCCGAACATAACCTAATATTTAGACGTATAGATGCAGGGACAGGTAATTATGTGTACGACTCTATGCCTAAACTTTTGCGTTACGACTTTCGACAATCGAAAGCCTCTGTTGCGTGGACATTAAATCATAAAATAAATAAACAGTTTAGTCTTAAAGGCGGACTAAATACCGACGTATTCTTTTTTGATTTTCATGACACGATACGTACTACCGATAGACCTACAAACCCTAATTATAATCAATTTGCAGTACGTTGGAACGCTTCAACAACGGCATATTTGATGCAACCTTATATACAATTTAAGTATCAGCCTATTGATAAATTGACTTTTAATGCAGGTTTACACGCGCAATATTTTAGTTTGGGCAACGCTTTATCTGCGGTAGAACCGCGAGTAGGTGTTAAGTATGAATTACCTAACGCGCAACAAATAACATTTGGTGCTGGCTTGCATTCACAGATGCAAAATACTTATTTGTACTTTTATAAAAATAAATTAAGAACTAATGGCGACCAAACGGAGTATAATAGAAATAGGGGTTTTACCAAAGCAGCTCATTTTGTATTAGGTTATCAAAAATTAGTAGGCAAAAGAACTTTATTGAAGTTAGAAACTTATTATCAATCCTTATTTGAAGTTCCGATAGATAAAAATCGCGCTTCATCTTTCTCGTTGGTAAATACGGGCAGTGGTTTTTCGAGGTTTTTTGCAGATGAATTAACTAACAAAGGTACGGGTGAAAACTACGGTATAGAAGCCACACTCGAAAAAGGTTTTAGCAAACATTTTTATTATATGTTCACAGGTTCATTATTTAATGCTACTTATAAAGGCTCTAATGGTGTAACTCGAAACACTGATTTTAATGGTAAATTTGCTACTAATGGACTATTCGGGTATGAATTTACGATTAATAAAAGACAGACTATAAATGTAGGTACTAAGGTTACATTGGCAGGAGGACGTTGGTATGGTGACATAGATACACTTGCATCAGCAGCAAATAAAGAAGTAATATATAAGGATAATGATGATTTTAATTCCTATCAGTTTAGACCTTATTTCCGTGCAGATTTAAAGTTAAATTATAAGATTAATGCGCGCAAGGTGACACATGAAATTGGAATAGACATTGTTAATCTATTTGACACTAAAAATATATTGCGTTTTTCATGGGTGCCATTAGCATCGGATAATACTAAGGGCGTAGCAAAAGAGGAATTTCAATTGGGACGTTTACCTATATTTTATTATAGAATAGATTTTTAATAATGTATTACAAATAAATATGTTTTTTGATAGTAAATACTTTGTTGTAATAATAAAAAATATGTTTTTTGATGCAAAATAATAGTGTATATTACTAAAAATTTTGTTTTTTGATACTATAATTCATTTCATTATACAAATAAAAGTATTTTTAAGTGTAATTTAGTATTTTATAATACTAATAAAACTATTTTTAGATACCATTTAGTATTTTATATTGCAAATACAATCTAATTTTTACTTATTTTACGTCGACTATACCTTAATACATTTGTATTAAGTCTTCGTAAAAGTGTAAAACACCTTAATACTAATATTTTTTTATTTATTTTAGTTATAAACAACTCAAATATTTTTTAATCAAATACCTTTATATGCAATTTGTCAATACAATATTCCGTTGGTTCATTGCCGCGCATTACAGGCGTGTGGAAGAATTTATGAGGTATCCTATCGAAACTCAAAACCGTATTTTCTATCATCTTATTGAAGTAGGTAGGAGTACCGAATGGGGTAAAAAACATAATTTTAATACTATAAAAAGTATTGATGACTTCAAAAAACAAGTTCCGATAAGCACTTATGACGACATCAAACCCTATATAGAGCGTATGATGAACGGCGAGAGCGATATATTATGGCGCGGCAAAACAAAGTGGTTCTCCAAATCCTCTGGCACTACTTCCGACAAAAGTAAGTATATCCCCGTGACTGACGAAAACCTCGAAACCTGTCACCTCAAAGCAGGTCACGACATCATGGCATCTTGGTACAATAATTTTCCTAATACAAAATTATATACGGGTAAGTTAATGGCGATGGGCGGAACTTATAGCAGTTACGACAAGCATTCCTACACAATGATTGGAGATGTTTCGGCTATCATGATGGAGTCGATGCCTTTTTATGCGAAGTCTTTCTTTGCACCATCACTTGATTTAGCTTTAATGAACGACTGGGGTGAAAAAATAGAGCGTATGGCACAGGAAGTAATACATGAAAATATTACCTCTATAAGTGGTGTACCTACATGGACACTTGTTTTATTTCGTCGCATTGCAGAAATAAAAAAAACAAATAACTTATTAGAAGTATGGCCTAATTTTGAAATGTATGTACATGGCGGCGTAGATTTTACACCTTATCGTGAACAGTTCCGAGCATACTTTCCATCTCCAAAGGTTCATTTTGTGAACGCATATAATGCCTCCGAAGGCTTTTTTGCTGCACAATTAGATGCAGATGATGACAATAGTGAGATGGTACTATTAGTTGATAACGGAATATTCTATGAATTTCTGCCCGAATATACTACTGATGATGTTTTTGCACCTACTTTACAATTAAACGAGGTTAAATTGAATGTAAATTATGCCCTTATAATCACAACAAATGCAGGTTTATGGCGATATAATATCGGTGATACGGTACGGTTTACAGCTTTAAATCCATTTAAGATAGTGGTAACTGGCAGAACCAAACATTTTATTAATGTATTTGGCGAGGAAGTTATGGTAGAGAATACTGATCTTGCAGTAGCGCGTACTTGCGTTGCATTAGGTTGTGCGGTCAAGGAATATACGGTTGCGCCTATCTTTATGGATACTGCTCAGGGTGGACATGAGTGGGCGATAGCTTTCGTCAAGCCGCCTATCGATGCAGCAGCGTTTGCAGCACTTTTAGACATTAATCTTCAAGCTGTAAATTCAGATTATGAGGCTAAACGGCATAAAGATTTAGCTTTATGTGCCTTAAAGCTAAATGTAGTACATAGTGATACGTTCTACACTTGGTTGCGTGGCAAAGGAAAGATGGGTGGTCAGCATAAAATACAACGGCTGAGTAATACACGTACCTTTCTGGAAGAAATTTTAGCCTTAAATAAATAGTTTTTTATTGTAAATAGCTGAAATAAATTAGTTTATATTCTTTATCTACACCCAAAAATAGTTAAAGTAAGCTATCGCTGTACTTCAAACTATTTTTATCGCTCCCGATAATATAAACTAATTTAAAACATACATACAAATACAATTGTATTAAGATACTTTATAGTTCGACTAAGCCTTACTACACTTGTATTAAGCCTTCGTAAAACTATAAACAATCTTCATGCATACTTTTTTTAAACCATTTAAACTAAATACATGACTGTTTTAAGTGTAAACATTAATAAAATAGCTTTAATACGCAATGGTCGCGGCGCAGATTATCCTAATTTACTCCAAACGGCATTAGATTGCGAGAAATTTGGAGCGCAAGGTATTACCGTACACCCTCGTCCCGACGAAAGACACGTTAAATATAGTGACATACCTATACTTAAAAGCGGAATAACAACCGAGTTAAATGTAGAGGGTTATCCTGACGAACGTTTTTTGTCTATGGTAATACAAAATTGTCCTGCTCAATGTACATTAGTACCTGATGCACCTGACGCGCTAACATCTGATGGCGGTTGGGACACTATTACACATCAAAACTATCTTACTGAAATAATAGCAAGGCTGCATGAAGCTAAAATAAGGGTTTCTTTATTTGTAAATGCAGACCCTGCAATGGTAGAGGGTGCTAAAAAAGTAAATGCAGACCGCATCGAGCTTTATACAGGTGCTTATGCACATAGTTTTTATACTAATAAAACTACGGCGGTACTTTCGCATATTGCAGCAGCTACTCGCGCTATTGAATGTAGTTTAGGTGTGAACGCAGGACACGACCTTAATTTAGACAATTTGGCATATTACAAAAAATCTTTACCTGCATTAGATGAAGTAAGCATCGGTCACGCGATAGTATGTGATGCGCTGTATTATGGGCTTCAAAACACCATTCAGTTATACCTAAAAGAGTTGCAACAAGTATATAAATGATTTTTTTAGCTATAATTTTAATTGTATTAAGTACTGCTTACGCCGTAATCATCAACCGTGCAACTGCGTACTGGGACAAAATAACGGATTGGGAGCTGCCCAAAAGTTACGCGCCTCAAACTCGCATTTCAGTAATAATAGCGATGCGTAACGAAACTGCTAATATTGAAAAAACATTGCTTTCGTTGTCACAATTGCATTATGATACTAATTTATTAGAAATCATTATTATTGACGACCATTCTACCGACGATAGTTTTGCCGTTGTACAACCTTTTTTGTATCAATATCCGCATTTTTTTTATATCAAACAAACGGAAACAAGTCTTATTGGCAAAAAAAATGCCATAAAAACAGGTATAAAAAATGCTACTGGCACGCTAATCATCACTACTGATGCCGATTGTACGCACGATACGGATTGGTTATTATATATTACATCTTATTATGAAGCGACGAAAGCGGTAGCTATCGCTGCGCCAATTGCGTTGCACCATGAAAAAAATATTTTAGGGCTGTTTCAAACCCTCGATACTATTGGTACAATGGGTTTGACGGGTGCGGGCGTACAATCAGGTCGTATTTTGATGTCTAACGGAGCTAATTTTGTATATGAAAAGCGTGTTTTTGAGGAAGTAGGCGGTTTTGAAGGTAACGAAGGCTTTGCGTCGGGCGATGATGTGTTTTTATTACATAAAATAGCTCAAAAATACCCGAAAGGCATACACTTTATTAAGCAAAAAGACTTGAAAACCACCGTTTTTACCGAACCGAAACATAGTTGGCACGAGTTTGAGGCGCAACGCTTACGCTGGGGAACTAAAAACACTGCTTATACCGATTTCAGCGTCTTGTTTATACTCGGAATAGTCTTTATTTATACATTTTTTTTATTTGTAATGCCGCTTTGCGCAATTCCGTTTTTGTTATACAATACTATAAATGGAACTATATTTGTGTTTTTATGGTTATTAGCGTTAGCCGCAAAATATGTCACAGATTTTGTGTTTTTGCGCAAACTGTCGCGCTATTTCAACCGTGCCGATTTACTCGAGTTTCGTATTTTTGTTTCGGCATTCTTTTTGTATATTTTTTATTTGGTGTATATTGGCACGAAATCCATTTTTTATAAAAAATACGAATGGAAATCACGAATTGATATTCGATGATATACGGTGTAAAATGCTACGGTGCTACGCACCTTAAAAAAATACATATTTTATCGGATTCTACAAATACTGCGCCGCGCTGCGGCTACTTATAACTCAGAAAAATGCTCGTTAAGGTGCAGCACACCATAGCATTTGTAGAAGAATAGTATATAGAGCGATTGTAAAGGTGCAGCGCACCGAAGCATTTTAAACCATCAAAACGTCTAGAATAGAAGGATTACACAACAGACTACTTCTGCCACTACGCGGTTTTCGTTCTTACAAAAATAACATTTTCAACCTAAAAATTTTCATTCATTTTCAACAAAAAACATGGCTTTTACAGACATTATGCCTATCGTTACGGGTATCTTTTTGGGTATCGGACTAAGTGCTGCGGCTGGGTTTAGGGTATTTTTACCGTTTTTATGCCTCAGCGTATCGTCGTATTTTCACATCTGGAACGTTCCTGCGGGAATGCAATGGACGGGAACGCTGCCCGCGTTATTGCTTTTCGGGACGGCTACCGTTTTTGAGTTGGCGGCGTATTATATCCCTTGGATTGACAATTTGATGGACACAATTAGTACGCCTGCGGCGGCAATTGCGGGCAGTATTTTGACCGCTTCCGCGCTAACTGACGTGTCACCGATGTTGCAATGGTCGGCAGGAATTATCGCTGGCGGCAGTACGGCGGCGGTTTTTAGCAGCAGCACGGCACTCACACGCGCCGCGTCGTCGCTTACTACGGGCGGCATCGCGAACCCGTTATTGGCAACTACCGAAATTGGCGGCTCGCTGCTCTTTACTTTTGCGGCTTTATTCGCGCCGATTTTTGCAGGTATTACCGTGATGATTTTGTTTGTTTTTACGGCACGTTTTATTTATAAACGCCTGATAA
>JAYWGJ010000349.1:0-4822 GCA_043778315.1 Saprospiraceae bacterium
GTTAGTTACAATGCAAAGGCACACTTCGTGTGTTCACGACATATACGCGACTTTGGTCGCCTATACTTGCTCATGCCTCAAATCTGCCTTGTTTTGACCTAGCAACGCGAACTGGCGAAGCAAATTTTGCGTGACAATATTCAGTACCTTATTTTTTCTTCATTCCTTAACAACAAAAAAACGCGGCGGTAAAAAAAGCGTTTTGCTATTGAGTTGGTGGAACGCTTTTTTCTTACTCAAATTGAATAAAAAAAGAGCAACACTACCAAAGTAGTATTGCTCCTGTTCAGGGTTATGGGTGGAGTTTAGGGTAGTAGGGAGCGTGCTGCGTGGGTTCTAATTCGCACTATTGACAGGGGGGTATCAATCGTACTTTTTATCCTTTGCGGAACGTGGCATACACAACCGCGCCTGCGGCATTCACCTCTATAATACCGACCGTGCCAAGCCCTTCGCCTACAAAGCGGTAGGTAGTACCTGTGGTGATAGCACCGTCGGTTGCTCCTAACTGCGACAACAGCGCGGCAGGCGTAGGCGCGCCGTTCAAAAAGTAATTAGTTTTGTCGCTATAGCTACTTTTTATGACCAAAACTCGTACATTACCGATGCTTTTCAGGTTTGCCGTACCGCTTGCAATTACCTCTTGTTTGAGGTTGGTGGTTATTTTATTTTGACCAGGTGTGTTGTTCAAACCAAAAGCTGCCGCGTTTACGGTGTAGTTATTGGTATTGATGATGCCGTTAGTATTGATTGCCGCGTTGCCGTATTTGACAGGGAAAAGCACAACTGGGTATTTGGTTACGCCTGTATAGGTTACGTTTTGTACAGGGAAGTTGATGGTCGCGCCTAACGAGGCGATGACGATACTAACGGGTTGGTTTTGAGTGTGGTTGAGGTCATAATAACCGCCGTCGCTCAGTTCATAAAAATAATCGCCCTCGTATCTACCACTGGTCGCACCGCTAACTGTCCAAGCAGCGCTGTCCTTAGCGGCATAAGTTGCCGACGGGTACGCGGTGTTTGTTGGGGCGTAATACTTGCTGCCGCCCTTGACGGAGGTACTGATTTCGGCGAGCGCGCTGAAATTCCACGTTTGGTTTTCGCCTGCTACGGGAGCGGTGACGGCACTGTTGGCTACGTCAAAAAAAGTGAACGATGTACCACCTACTTTGTACCTCGCGGCAAAGTCGGCTTTGGTGATGACTAACGGACCTGCGGGCTGCTGCGGCTGCGGGTCGGGCGTGTCTTCTGTTTTTTTTACGCAAGAAGCCAATGCGAGGAGTGCGAGTACGGGGAGTACTGGAAAAAGATTTTTTGTCATTTCTATTTTTTTAATATTGTTAAATAATTATGCAAAAATAAGTTGTAAAATAATACACTGCAAATTTTAGGGACGAACAACCGTATTATGTGACGAACGACAAAAAAAGCCCAAAAAATGGGCGTAATTTTACCCTATCATTAATTGGAATAAAATAAGAGATAGTCTCATATCCAAAAATCACCCCTATGAAAAATAAAATTTTAGTATTGGCGTTCTATCTCGTCCTGATAGCAACTGCCGCAGCCCAAGCCGATTACACCCTCAAAACAGACCGCTTTACGGTGATAGATAGTGTAAACGTGCTGATAGACCACAACTATTCGCTCGAGCAGGTTTTGCATGACAGTACGCTGCGGTTTACCAAGCCGCTGCGCATTTCGGTCAAGGGCGTGGATTTTTATTGGATAAAATATACCATACAAAACAATTCGGCTTATGATAAAAAATACGGCATTTGGGCATTTCCGACCTTTGATTGTATTTTATACACCATCGACGCGGATACTAAAGCGTGGCGAGCGACGCAAGGCGGCGAGATGCACACCAACGGCACTACCAAGTTTAAGTATATGCCTTGCGTGTTTAGTGCAAACGTAGCGACTACTTTTTATATCAAGGTGAGCGTCAAGGATATTAATGAAAAGAGCGAGTTGCTTAAACCTGGTTTCGGGATAGCACGGGCGGAAGAGGGAACGGGGAGCAGAAGTAAAAACTTCGCTTGGTGGCTCGCGATGATGGTCACCTCACTCGCGTTTTTAGCCTATAATATGTACTGGTATGTCATGATTAGAGAAAAAGTATATTTGTACTACTTACTGATATTGGCAGGCGGTATGGTGTATATAACGTGTCATGGTTTTTATGTGTCGCTTTTTGTGAGTATTCAAAAAATAAACGCTCTGATATTAGCGGACGGCACCGTAGAATATACGCCCATAGAATTTATGTTGATGCAGTTGTCTGCTGCTGTCATCATGCTTGGTTTTGTACAATTTACAAGAGCTTATCTGCAAACCAAAGTGCATTTGCCTTCATGGGATTATATCCTAAAAATTGCTATACTTATATATGTGTTGTTTCAGGCATTGTTCACCGGTGCAGAGTATTTTCTTTTGATTCATCAATACCCCTTTTATATTCATATTTTGAATATTATGGTACTGTTCATAACAAGCATACTTTTGATAGTGGGCGTACTGTCTTATCGCAAAAAAATACCACAGGCTAGCTATTTTTTATCCGCCTTAGCGATACCTTTACTCCTTATATTACTATTAGTTATCCTTTTACTTTTCTCGCATAGCGATGCGTTAGATTATTTGCCTAATTTGGCAATATTAAGTATTACTGTTACTTTCGCTATCGCCTTGGTGGCACGCGTGAATTTGATAAAAGAGGAGTTGAGCGCGGAGAAAATTGAGCGGCAAGCCGTTGCCGCATCAGTTACCATAGAAAAAGAGCGAAGGTTGCGGTTGGAGGAAAAAATCGAGTACGATAAAAGCGAGGTAGAAGCGGCGCAACATATCAAATTGCTGATGAAAGAATTGCACCATCGAGTCAAAAATAATCTGCAAATCGTGTCCAGCTTGCTTAGTTTGCAATCTTTTCGGATTAAAGATCAAGCGGCTATCGATGCCGTAAAAGAGGGGCAGCACCGCATAGAAGCAATGAGTCTGATACACCAACGGCTGTACGTCCAAGAGAACATCACGCAAGTAAATATTAAGGAGTTTATTTCCGATATTTCGGAGAGTTTGATGCAGGCTTACGGGTTTAGCTACGCCAATTTTGGCTTAGAATTGCATATTGCAGACGAGCTAGTAGACGTGGATAAAGCGATTCCGCTAAGCATTATTATCAACGAATTGATTACCAACGCTTTTAAATACGCTTACGAAGGCATCGACAAGCCGCAGCTCATTATCTCGCTTACCAGAACAGCAAAAAACTCAGTTTTATCAATAATCGACAACGGAAATGGTATCGACATCGACACGTGGACAACGAACGACGGCTACGGCAAGGAACTAGTGCAGACGTTTACCGAGCAACTCGAGGGCACTTTGAGCCTTAGCGTCAGTAACGGCACAACGTTTAAAATAACGTTTCCTTTTTAATTTTTTCCCCAAATTTTAAAATGTAATATTATGATAGAGCAAAAATTTAGTATTTTAATCGTTGAAGATCAGCGATTGGTTGCCAGAGATTTGGCAGAACGGCTGAAACAGGCAGGTTACGATATTTCGGGCATCGCCGACAATTATGACGCTGCCATCGCCTTATTTGATATACACAAACCTGATTTAGTGTTGTTAGACATTAACATCAGAGGCGAAAAAAACGGCATCGCTATTGCTACGCAAATCAATAAAACACTGCCAACACCTTTTATTTTTGTTACCGCGCAAACCGACTCCGATACGCTCCAAAAAGCTAAAAATACGTTTCCGAGTGCCTATCTAGTCAAGCCGTTTACCACCAGTCACTTGTCGGTATCTATCGATTTGGCGTTGCATAATTTTGCGCACCAAAAAAAAGGTAGCAATCAGGGCGGCACGGAAAGCATTAATTCGGCGGCAGAAGAAGAGGATACGATTTGCCTTAACCAAGATTTTATTTTTGTCAAAGACGGGCATACCTATATCAAAATTGACCAAAAACAGGTGTCGGTGATAGAGTCGCAGGGCAATTATATTAAAATACATACGACCGAAAAGAACTATTTAATCCGTTGCACCATAAATAGTGCCATAGAAAAGATGAAACAGCCCTACTTTGTCCGTGTTCACCGCTCTTTTTGCGTGAATATCAATAAAATAACCAAATTTGATGAGCATGAAATCAGTTTAGGTAAGCATATCGTACCGATTGGCAGAAATTATAGAGAGGATTTTGTCAAAAAGTTTGATTTAGAATAAATAAAACTTTTTATTTCAGCCCTTCAAAACTACAATTGGTCGCATAGCTGCAACATGATTTGCGCCCAATAAGACGGGTTGTAATTGAGATCGCGCTTGCCAAAACGGACTATTACGATGTTTTTTTCGGGATACACATATATAAATTGCCCATACAAACCGATGGCGTAAAAACTCCCGTATTTGCGTGGTGCGATACCCCAATTGTAGCGATAGGTGCGCCGTCCGCCTGCGCTCGGCGCACCGTGAATACTTTTATTTATCCAAGCCGCAGGGACAATTTGCTTGCCGTTCCAAACGCCGTTTTGTAGATACAATTGCCCAAATCTGGCAAAATCACGCGCCCGCGCATTGATGCAACAAAACGCTTTTTCGATACCTCTTTTGCCCTTTTCGTCCGTACTCCACGACCCTGACGACTCCATACCTAACGGTTTCCATATTTTTTCTTGCAGATAATGGCTCATCGTTTGGTGCGTAGCGCGCTCTATAATCAAGCCCAAAAGCTGCGTATTCACATTCAAATACCTAAATTTAACGCCAGGTTTGTTCTCTACTGCTAAGTGAAAAGTATGCTCGC
>JAYWGJ010000350.1:0-1765 GCA_043778315.1 Saprospiraceae bacterium
AGAGTTGCGTCCGACCTACGCCGACGCGTATTATAGCCGTGGCGTGAGTTACCTCAAACTGCGTGACTACTCGGCTGCCCGTAACGACTTCGAGCAGACCATCAATTGGAATCCGATGGACGCGCAAGCCTTCTATTACAAGGGCGAATGCAATAGAAGCCTCCGCAATTACGCGGAAGCGAACACCGATTTTACCTCCGCACTCGCCTACGGCAAAGACACCGACCCTTCTACCATTAAGTACAAACGCGCCGAGGCGCGAATGGCGATTAAAGACTACATGGGCGCGGAAGCGGACTATAAAGACGCGCTCGCGAAGTACCCAAACGGTTATGTGATTTTTTACCGCTTGTCGCTAATGCTGTATGCACAAAATCGCTACGACGAGTCGCTCACCTACCTCAATACCATTTTGGAAAAAAACGCTCGACATATTAATGCGCGTATGCTGCGCGCCAATATCTACCTGTACCGCGACGAATACGCCAAAGCGATAGCCGATTATTCGGCGGTGATAGCGCAAGACCCAAACTATGCTACGCCTTATTTTCAGCGCGCTATGGCGTTTCGCGGCAGCAAAAAAATTACGCAGGCGTGCCGCGACTTAGAGATTGCGCAAGAACTCGGCTACCCGTCGGCGGAGTCTATGCGCCGACAGATTTGTAAATAAAGCGAGCAATTATAGTACTGAAAATTAGCATCGACTTGTAATATTTTTATTAAACTTTATAATAATGTGTTAATAATGCTTACTTTTGACTTAACTTTGTGTTTTTGTTTTGTGATAAATCATAATAAACAAGCATTTCACGTTTAACCTACTTTAATTTTTTATTGAATTTTTTAATTTAAAAAAGTAATCCAGTATGACAAAATTCTTACAATCAATGCTTTGCGTAGCCGCTATTTTGATAGCAAGTGCGTGGCAAACCCTGAACGCGCAAACGACCGTCACGGTAGTAAGCGGTACGAGTGTTAGCGGTAATTTCGACAACGGCAACCCTATTTATCGCTCTTCGGCAACAAGCGGATTTACATTTAGTTTCAGTTCGCATATTGTTACCGATGTGCAACTTGCGGCACAAGGCATTAGTCCGGGTTCTACTATCAATGGTATGGCGTTCGAGAAATCAGATGCTAATACCTTGTCGGCTGGGCGCACCGCGAGTTTAGATGTATATGTGAAAAACTCAGCTACTACCGCTTATGCGGCAGGGCAAACACGCGGCGGTTTGCTCGCAGGTGCTACGCAGGTATATACGACCACCAATCAGGCTGTGCCTGCGGCGGCAGGTTTTATGGTCATCAACTTCACCACACCTATAGTATATACAGGTGGCTCGTTGGAGATTATCTGGGACTGGGGCATATCAGGTGCAGGATCGGGTTCTACTACAGGTCCTTTCAACTGGAAATACGCTGCCGCTGCGGGTGTGCAAGCCTGCGGTACTTCTAATAATCTAGCATTGACAGGTGCGAGTACTTGTACCAATCAAACAAGAAGCTACAATATGCAGCTTATTTATACGGCAGGTGCGGCTTGTACGGGTACGCCTGCACCTGGCAGTACGACTGGACCAACTTCTATTTGCCCGAATACCAATTTTACGCTTGGCATACAAAACGTACCGAGCGGCTCGGGTATTACTTATCAATGGCAGTCGTCACCGAACGGCACTACTTATACGAACATTGCGGGCGCGAACAGCCCTTCTTATGTTGCTACACAAACAGCAGACACTTACTATCAATGTTTGGTTAGTTG
>JAYWGJ010000351.1:0-17532 GCA_043778315.1 Saprospiraceae bacterium
GTATTCGTATATTTAGTACCAATAATAATAAACAATCTTTTAGTTTCAAATTTAACAAATCTTAATTTTTCAATGAAAAAAACAATCTTATTGTTCGCGCTTAGCGCAATGTCGTTTGCAGCAAATGCACAGTTGCAAAAAAGTTTGGTGAAATCGTTTTCTGTGAACGGTGCGAAAGCTATGTCGATTGACTTACGCAACGCGAAAGTGAGCATCAAACAGCACGACAAAGAGGTCGTAGAGGTAGTGACAAACATCAACATGAAAAACGGTAATGATGCACTTTACAGTCAGCTCTCGGGCGCGGGGCGCTACGACCTTGCGCTCTCGTCTGATGCAGTGCCTTTGCTCAACGCGAAAGACCGCGCGACTATCAAAGTAGCGGGTCAAGACCTCGAGGAAGAAGTGACTTACACCGTTACCGTGCCGCGTTACATGAACGTGACCGACAATAACGCCATCGCTTTTGGTCGCAAAAAAGGCGCAAAGGCTGCATCTGCGAAGAAGGCAGCCACCAAAAAAGCACCCGTAAAAAAGGCGACTGTAAGAAAGGCGGCTGTAAAAAAAGAAGCAGCTAAACAATAGTTCGCTTATTGCTGCAAAAATGTTTGTTTATTTTAAAGTTTAAAGGTTAAAAGTAGGAGCGGTGTCTGTGGTACAGACATCGCTCTTTTTATATCTTGAACGGTATCATATCAAAATAAATACCTATATTTGACCAAAGTTTACACTCCAATTCTTATTTTTTAGGCTATGAATGTACTGACCATCAACGCGATACACAAAACCTACGGCAAACTGACGGCTGTAAATAAGGTGTCGCTGCAAGTGCAGCGCGGCGATATTTTAGGTTTTTTGGGACCGAACGGAAGCGGCAAAACGACTACACTCGGTATCGTTTTGGGCATTACGCGAGCGGATAGCGGCAGTTACCGTTGGTTCGACGAAACGGACGAGGTTGCGGCGCGCAAGCGCATCGGTGCAATACTCGAAACGCCTAATTTTTATCCGTATATGAACGCCGTGCAAAACCTCCGCGTCGTAGCGCATTTGAAGCGGCTGCAAAACATCGATTTTAATGCAATATTGCGTTTAGTCGGTTTGTATGAGCGGCGCGACGCGCCGTTTACAGCCTATTCGCTCGGCATGCGGCAGCGATTAGCGATAGCTGCCGCGCTCGTAGGCGACCCCGAAGTACTGATTTTTGACGAGCCGACGAACGGACTCGACCCGCAAGGCATCGCCGATATTCGACACCTTATTCAGCACATCGCCGCACAAGGCAAAACGATTATCATGGCAAGTCATATCCTCGACGAAGTCGAAAAAATATGCTCGCACGTTGCTATTATAAAAAACGGCAACCTACTTGCGACAGGAACGGTCGGCGCGATTCTCTCCGCTAAAATGCAGGTGGAAATCGCTTGCGCGAATTTAGAAAAACTTAAATCCGTTTTTGCCACACAAAATTTCGTTGAAACGATAGAAAACGACCAAAATAAACGGCTGTTGCTTACGCTCCGCGAACCCGTTAGTATGGATAGTGTCAATACCTTAGCATTTCAGAACGGCTTGGTCTTGACGCATTTGGTAGAGCGGAAGCGGAGTTTGGAACAAGAGTTTTTGCAAATTACAGGTCGGTCGGCGGTTTAATTTTGTGTTAAAATTATGTTTAAAATTATTTTCACATTTAATTTTTATTTAATATAAACGAAAGTCAAAAAATACCTACATTTGCATTATATTACATATTTATTTTTCTAATATCAAAAGTATGCTCACTCGAACTTATACGTCTCTTTTAGCTTTATTTTTTGTGCTGCTGCTTAATTTGGTTGCGGCGAACTGCGACGCGCAAAGTTCGGGTTATCAGGGCAAAAAATTTTTGATTAAAGTAGATGCGCTCACGCCTGCGCTCGAGCGCGGCATCGCCGCCGAACTCGAGTACGCCTTCCATCGCAATTTTGCCGCTACCCTACAATTTGGCTACACAAACGCGCAGTACAAACAGGTATTGCCAGGCTACGAACTGCATACAGGTCTTGTGCTAACCGATAAAGCAAGCATTCGCGACCTACAAGTCGGTATCGGTGGCAAAGTGTACTTTAATAATGCGTTGCCTGCGCCGAAGCGCAATTATTTCTTTGCCCGCTACCTTGTAGGCAAAGCCGATATTAACGGTAACTACTTCACCTTCAACGCATTAGACCCTAGTAAAGAATACCTACAAGATTTTTCCTTGTCGGGCGTTAGCACTAGCAAAACGACGGTTGGTTTTGGCTATCAAAATATTTTTTGGAATATTGTAGCCCTCGATATTGATATGGGTATCAGTTTAGGCGCGATAACGCTTACGAATAAAAATTCTTCCGACGGGCAAGATTACAACTATATCATCACGGGTTTTAGCGACCGTTACGGTCCAAATATTGCTACGTTTGGCAATTGGCGACAAGGCAAAGCAGGTGGTATCGGCTTAAATGCGAGTATCAAAATAGGCGTTTTATTGTTCTAAAAAATCGGATTTATTATGAGTAAGTAGCTATTTTTTCTATTAATTAATTTTGGGGTTTGATTTTTAAACTTACCTTTGCGGAGCATTCAAAAAATGAATTAATTATATCCTCCAAAATTTTTAACAAAATTTAATATCCCAATGACAAAAGTATTCAGTACTTTAAAAAACGACCTTCCTGCTAGCGTTGTTGTATTTCTCGTTGCTACTCCACTTTGTTTGGGCATTGCGCTCGCATCAGGTGCGCCTTTGCTCTCGGGTATTATTTCGGGTATGATAGGTGGTATTGTGGTTGGTTTTATTAGTCAATCGCAAACGAGCGTGGCGGGTCCGGCGGCAGGGCTTGCGGCGGTAGTTTTAGCCTCTATTGCACAACTCGGCGGGTTCGAGGTTTTCCTAACTGCTGTATTTATTGCAGGTATATTTCAGTTGATAATGGGCATTGCGCAAGCAGGCGTTATTGCCAATTACATACCCTCCAATGTGATTAAAGGATTGCTTGCTTCTATCGGTATTCTATTGATTATCAAGCAGATACCTCACGCATTTGGGTATGATAAAGACCCCGACGGCGAAAATGCCTTTTTCCAGATAGACGGCGAAAACAGCTTTTCTGAAATCATCAACGCCCTCAATCACCTCACGCCAGGAGCGGTAGTTATTAGCGTTACTTCTATATTAATATTGTTTTTTTGGGATAAAACGCCTTTGAAAAACGTCAAATTACTACCCGCGTCTTTGTTTGTCGTTATTTTGGGCGTTTTGGCTAATTTCATTTTTACGAATTATGTTCCTTTTTTGGCGATACAAGCCTCGCATTTGGTAAGTATTCCTGCCATCGATACCCAAAATTTATCACAATATCTTCACTTACCTAACCTCACCGATTTCGCGAATTACCGCGTTTGGGTGGTTGCGATAACGCTGGCTGCGGTAGCATCTTTGGAGACCTTGCTAAACATCGAGGCAGTAGATAAACTCGACCCGCACAAAAGAATCTCACCACCAAACAGAGAATTAATCGCACAAGGCGTTGGCAATATTTGCGCGTCTCTATTAGGCGGCTTGCCCGTTACGTCGGTCATCGTGCGCAGTTCGGTGAATATACAGGCGGGCAACGATACCAAACTTTCTACGATATTACACGGAAGTTTTATCTTAATTTTTGTGTTGTTTTTTAGCAACATTCTAAACCTAATTCCGTTAGCATCATTAGCCGCTATTTTATTGATAACGGGTTACAAATTAGCAAAAATTTCCTTATTCAAAGAAATGTACAGCAAAGGACGACCGCAGTTTATACCATTTGTAGCTACCATTCTGGCGATTATATTCACCGATTTATTGATAGGTGTATTAATAGGTTTGGCAACAGCTATATTCTACATTTTGCGTAGCAACTTCAAAAACCCTTTTCTGAAAGAAGAAAGTCAGTCGCACGTCGGGGAGGTTATCAGATTGGAGCTGCCCAATCAAGTTTCGTTTTTGAATAAAGCATCTATTAAAGAAACGCTTTGGAGCGTTCCCACCAATTCAAAACTAGTTATAGATGCTAGTTATGCTAATTTTATTGACCACGATGTTATAGAAATTATCGAGGATTTTAGTACAACAACCGCACCCGAAAAAAATATCCAATTAAATATATTAGGCTTGAAAAGCCAATACCAATTACAACAAAATATACAATTTATGAGCGTGTTAAATAAAGAGGCGCAACAGAATCTGCGCCCAGCTATCATTCTAGACTTACTTAAAGTAGGTAATAAAAGGTTTTTAGCAGGTAAAGGGACAGATAAAAATTATCTGGAACAAGTGAAAATAACCTCAGCAGGGCAGTATCCAATGGCGGTCTTGATTGGCTGCATCGACAGCCGAACGTCGCCCGAAATCCTATTCGATGCAGGCTTAGGCGATTTATTGACCGTTCGTATCGCAGGTAACATTATCAATCCTGAAATCATCGGTAGTCTCGAAATCGCGGTTAAAAAATTGGGCGCAAAGCTAATTGTCGTCAAAGGTCACTCGAGTTGTGGGGCAGTCGCACTCTCGCTCGCTAACGTGATGGAAGATAATATGCACACCGTTACCGCCAAAATCCAGAAAGTAGCAATGCAATGTGGCTGCTATCCGAAACCAGAAAACGCGACCGACAGCGAAATAATGGAGAAAGTAACCAAAGAAAATACCTACAACTCCGTTAAAGAAATCTTGGCGCAAAGTGCTTACCTCAAAGCGCAGATCGAGGCAAAAGAAGTCGGAATTGTGAGTGCCTACCATGACATCTCGACTGGTCAGGTTTATTTTGAGGAGTTGGTATAAACGATAATATTTATCAAAAAAACAGTAACGCGCCGTTGATATTAACAAACTCCACGAGGATTTTGCTAGTATCGACGGCGCGTTTTTTATTTGTAAGCGCATTAAAATTGCAGGTTTTTTTTAGACGCAGGGAATTTTTTTATCGCGGAGAAAATTTTTTTAAACGCGGAGAAGCGGAGGAGCAAAGAGGCAGAGATGTAGAGACAAAGAGAGCTGAAAGAAGGCAGAGGCGGAGGTTTTTTTAAACGCAGAGAAATAGAGACAAAGAGAGCTGAAAGAAGGCAGAGGCGGAGGTTTTTTTTAAACGCAGAGAAGCGAAGAGGCAAAGAGGCAGAGATGTAGAGACAAAGAGAGCTGAAAGAAGGCAGAGGCGGAGGTTTTTTTTAAACGCAGAGAAGCGGAGAGGCAAAGAGGCAGAGAAATAAAGAAAAAGAGAGCTGAAAGAAGGCAGAGGCGGAGGTTTTTTTTAAACGCAGAGAAGCGGAGAGGCAAAGAGGCAGAGATGTGTAGGTATTTGAGGTGTAGATTTTTTTTTATTTTATGGGGTTACCATTGCTTTATTATAGAAGTCAATCGTAGAAATCAAGCCAATTTGCAGCGTATGGTTGTTCTCTATTTTAACGCCATCGCCTCTAAATATGTTTTGCATCATATAGCCGACCTCCAATTTGCCTACATTCGGTATTTTATAACCTAATGCGACATAAGCGCGATTTTGGTCTAAAAAATTGGTCGCTATTTTTTCTCCGAAGTTGATAAAAAACTCGTCGTAGGCACTAATATACAGCGACTTATCTACTATTGTTTTGCCTTTAAATGGCAACGAAAAACGATTGAGTAACCTAAAACGGTTCGTATAAACGGCATCGCCTGGCGCAAAGGTGTTGTCGGTAGGATTAAGCACGGGCAGGTTGGAAAAACGCTGTTCTAAACGAAACCGAGTAACCCACTCAAACTGCTCTAACTGCTGTTTTATTTGTAGTTGCTCCCACAAACGATGCTCGGGGAATGTTGCATTCACGGGGAAACCGCCGTAAGGGTGCGTTTGCACAAAGCAATAGCCTGCCGTAGCAAATATTTGGCTACTAAGGTAGTAATTTACGCCTGTGCGCAAGAGCAATTGTTGCCAGTTAGCCACTAAGTCGGCGCGCCGAACCTGTGCCTCGAGGTGAACGCCCCATTTATCGCTCAGTTTATGGTCGCCGAAGTACATAAACCATGCGTTAGTACTGTTAGAATACTCGTGCGGTGGTGTAGCAACTTGCGCAACAGATTTTGTAATACCTATTATCGTCAATAAGGCAATAAATATTGTGATTTTGATACTATTCATACGTTTTTTGATTTAAAAATGATTTATTATATGTAAATTAACAAATTCTTAGGTACAAAAGTTCCCAAATAAGTTCCTAAAATATAAGCGGCTACACTATATTTATGGTGTAAATACAATGCAGCCGCTACAATCAAACCTTCTTTAACCGTTATTTTATGAGCGGAATAAACTATTGCTCTTCCAGTATATTGAGCGGAATAAATTACCGCTCTCCCAGTGTTATTTTAATTTACTCGGTGTATTAATTTGCGGTTCTTGCGGTCGTGCATGAACTTATGCACAAGGCTGTAAATAACGGGTAGGATAAGCAGGGTAAGTACGGTGGCGGTAACTAAACCGCCAATTACTACAATTGCCAACGGTTTTTGTGTTTCAGACCCTATACCTGTACTCACGGCGGCTGGCATTAAGCCAATCATTGCCATCAATGCCGTCATCACCACTGCGCGCACCCGCGACAAAACCCCTTCGCGTATTGCTGCATCTATATTCATTTTGGCATCGAGGTTTTTGCGGAATACGGAGATTAAAATCACACCATTCTGAATACATACACCAAATAGTGCAATAAAACCGATACCCGCCGAAATACTAAAATTGGTGTGCGTAAGGTGCAGCGCGATGATACCACCTATCAGCGCAAAAGGGACGTTGAGTAGCACCAGCGTAGCATCTTTTGCGTTGCCAAACATGGTAAATAATATCAGAAATATAGCCAATAAGCAAAGCGGTACGACGTTAGCGAGCGTATTAGAAGCCCTTATTTGGTTCTCAAACTCTCCGCACCAAGTCACTTTATACCCTTTGGGGAGTTTTACCTTTGCAGCCATTTTTTCTTGTGCCTCTTTTATAGTTCCGCCTAAGTCGCGCCCACGAACCGAGAACTTAGCAGCGATATAGCGCATATTATTGTCTCTAAATATAAATATCGGACCTGTTTTTTTGCTTACCGTAGAGATTTCTTTAAGCGGTATTTTGCTACCGTCGTTCGCAGGTATCATCAAGTTACCTATCTTCTCTTCGTCGTCCCTAAACTCTTTGGGGTAGCGAATACGAATGTCAAACTTACGCTCTCCCTCAAACAGCTCGGTAGCCTCTTTGCCGCCCAACGCCATCTCAATCACCGCGTTAGCATCAGCAGCAGAGATACCATACCTTGCCATTTTTTCTTGGTCGAGCGTGATGCGCATTTCGGGTTGTCCCAAATTGCGGAGTACGCCCAAATCTTCTACACCCTTGACTCCCTGTATCGCATCGACGGTCTGATTAGCCAAATCGTCGAGCTTATCGAAGTCGGGACCGAATATTTTGATTGCCATAGAGGCATTCACGCCCGCCACGGCTTCATCTACATTATCGCGGATAGGCTGCGAATAGTTGAGCAAGATACCAGGTATTTTAGATAGCTCTTTATCCATACGGTCAATAAGCTGCTCTTCGGTCAAGCCCTTTTCCCACTCTCCTTTTTTCTTTAAGTCCACTTGTATTTGGACGTTAAAATATCCTTTCGGGTCTGTCCCGTCGTTCGTGCGCCCTATCTGCGATAGCGTTTGCTTCACCTCTGGGTTTTCGCGTATAATGTCAATCATCTTATCAGAGGTGATTTTGGCTTCGGGTAGCGATACACTTAGCGGCAGCTCCGCCTCTACCCATAATGCACCTTCGTTCAGCTCGGGTAGGAACTCCGTTCCCAAAAACGTGGCAGAGAAAAAGCTCAATCCTAACGCCAATACACTCACTAATAGGCTTGTATAAGGATATTTATATACAATATCAAATGCGCGGGCTGTCGTATTAGTAATAAAATTAACAAAAAAGTTATTTTTCTCTCTTACATTTTTGCGTAGTAGCACACTTGATAGCGCGGGTACTAAGGTGAGCGTATAAACTAATGCTCCGAGCAACGCGAAGCCTAACGTCCATGCCAACGGAGAAAACATTTTGCCTTCTACCTTTTGGAATGCAAAGATTGGTACTAAGCAAGTTAATATAATCAGCTTCGAAAAGAAGATTGACTTGCCCATTTCCGCTCCGACGGTCTTAAATAGCCCGAGTTTAGATAGCTTATTAAATTTTTCCATGCCTACTTCGTGCGCCTTATGGTCTAAGGCGACAAACAGCCCTTCCACCATCACTACCGCACCGTCTATAATGATACCGAAGTCTATTGCGCCCATCGATAAAAGGTTGGCGGTCATGCCTTTGAGTCGCATTAGTGTAAACGCAAATAGCAAAGCTAACGGTATGATGATGCTTACTATCACGGTAGTCCGCCAGTCCGCCATGAATACCAATACGATGAGCGTAACTAAGACTATGCCCTCTAATAGGTTATGTATTACGGTTTCGGTACAAAAGTCCATAAGGTTAGTACGGTCATAAAAGGTACTAATCTTAACATCTTTGGGTAAAATGTTATCATTCAAATCCTTAACTTTCTCCTCTATACGTCCCAATACCTGTGCAGGGTTTTCGCCCTTACGCATCACGATAATACCTTCTATTACATCTTCTTGATTGTCACGACTCACCCAGCCGAGGCGCGGTTTGCCGCTTTCGCGGACATTAGCCACTTGTTTTACGGTAATAGGAACGCCGCCAGTATTAGTGATAATAATGTTTTCTATATCTTTAATATTGGATAACAAACCTATCCCACGCACAACGTAGGACTGCCCGTTGCGCTCAATAACATCTCCACCTACATTGACATTACTTTTCTCGACGGCTTGATATACATCTAAGGCAGAAAGGTTGTATTTGGTAATGAGATTAGGGTTCACATCTATCTCGTATATCTTTTCTTCGCCGCCAAAGCTATTCACATCGGCAATGCCTTGTACCGACTTAAATTCTCTATCTAACACCCAGTTTTGTATGGTCGTAAGTTCGCGGATACTACGGGTATCGGATTTTAAGGTGTATCTATACACTTCGCCCGTAGGTCCGTAGGGCGGTTGCACGTCAGGTTTTACGCCGTCGGGAAGGTCGACGCTCGCCAAACGGGACATCACTTGTTGGCGCGCAAACGGGTCATCTACATCATCATCAAATATTATTCTAGTGTAAGATAGCCCAAATGAAGAGTTAGTTCTTAAATTTACTTTTTTTTGCACCGAGTTGAGTACACTCTCTAACGGGCGCGTCACAAACTTCTCTACTTCCTCCGCCGACCGTCCAGGCCACTGCGCGATAATGATAATTTGTGTATTAGTTACGTCAGGAAACGTCTCGATAGGTGTATTGAGGTACGCAAATGCACCTATTACCACCATTATAGCCGTCAGAAAGAATACTAGTATTCTATGTCGGAGCGAAAACCCTATTATGTTTTTAATTAACTTATTCATTTTTATATTTTTTTGGTTTGATTGTAATAATACTTTTTATAATTATGAATTATAAATTATAAATTATATTCAGAGGGGTTATAAATTCATGCGTTAAGGGGTGGTTTTATAATTTTGTACCTATAAATGTATGCGTTAAGGGGTCAGTTTATAATTTTGTACCTATAAATGTACGCGTTAAGGGGTGAGTTTATAATTTTGTACCTATAAATGTACGCGTTAAGGGGTGAGTTTATAATTTTGTACCTATAAATGCACGCGTTAAGAGGTAAGTTTATAATTTCGTACCTATAAATGTACGCGTTAAGGGGTAAGTTTATAATTTTGTACCTATAAATGTACAAATTATATAATTCATAATTACCAACCCCCCGTTCATCACTAATTTATAATTCATAATTCATAATTACCTACCCTTCCTTCAATCCGTTATAGATAAAGAGCTGTCCTTTGGAGATTACTTTTTCGCCACTTTTGACCCCCGAAGAGATATAGGTATTATATCCTGATGCTTTAAGTACAGCTACCTCTCTAATATCTACACTACATTTATTTTTATAGACCACCACATAGTTTTTACCAAATTCAAATATAACGCTCGAGGACGGTACGGTTACTGCTTGCTGTTGCTCGGTATTAAATACCGTTACTGTCGTAAACATTTGTGGACGCAACGGCGTTGTGGTATTGTTCATCAGTTGAATGCGGGCTTTTGCGGTCTTGCTTAAAGGGTCTAATACTGTATTTATCTTAGCTATTCGCCCATCAAACACCCTATCAGGATACGCTAAGGCTTTTATTTTCACCGCGTAACCCTCATGTACCTTCGCAAGGTCTTGCTCGTATATATTCGCTAATACCCAAACTTCCGCCATATCCCCTATTGTAAATAAAGCATCGGTATTGTCGCCACGCACCACCATACCTTCTACTATTTTTTTATCCAAAACGTAGCCGTTAGCGGGTGCGCGCAGCGTAATTTCACCCTTCGCATTAGCGTTGCTATATACATCTATGACCGTGCGCGCCTTAGCGTTATTTGCTACCGCTTTACTGTATTCCTCCTTAGCCTGCATATACTCGCGCTCGGAGCTAATGCCTGTTTTGTATAGGCTTTCGGCACTTTCCATAGCCTTGCGCGCTATATCTACGTCCACTTTCGAGGTCGCTATTTCGTTGTAATTACTCGCTACCTCTATACTTTTGAGCGTAGCTAATACCTGACCTTTTTTTACATAGTCGCCGAGGTTCGCGTGTACACTTAGTACCTGTCCGCCTGTCGGCGACATTACTTTTGATACTTTATCTTCGTTAAACGATACCTCCCCGTTTAGTTGCAGCTCGTCCTGAATGTTCTGCGTAGTCACGTCTTCTATTTTTATCATCTTCGCGAGCGTGTCGCTAATACAAAATCCTTTTTTAGGAGCTTCTGCGGCGGCTTCGGGCTTTGCTTTTTCACAAGAGGAGAGGAGCGCGAGCGCGATTGATAGTATCAAAATACTATTGAGGGCTTTTATTGGTTTGATTTTCATCTTAATTATGGTTTGAAACGGTTTAATTGTATAACTGAAATGGTGTTGTAGTACTTATAGAGCATTCCTAATTTATAATTTATAATTCCTAATTATAAATATTCTTATCGGCGTAATATAAATATAGCTTTCAAAGGCGCAAATGTGTTTTTTAAAATATATTTATATATTAATTAACCCTTTAAGGGTTTTTTTTGAACACAGAAACAATCTTTGTGTAGTCGGGTATTTCTATAATATAATTGCGTAGCTCCTGCAAAGGTCTTTTATTGACTGCAATCGTTTCGATATCCGCATTACTGATAAGCAAACTACCGTCCGCGAGCTTTTCGGATTGCAGGGTGAAGTGACCAAGGTCGTTCAACTCCTCAAAATCATCGTCCGAAATGTTTTTATCATCTACATTAGTGATAACGGTGACTATCGCTTCGGCTTCGTTAGCAGGTTTGTAGTAGCGCACGCGCCAGTTAGCGTCGTGCAGGGCTAAACTCACCGTAGTAATACCCCTCAAAGAGAACGATTTGACCAAATTGTGTTTGCTATCCATCTGTCCGAAGCATTGCACGCTTACAAGCGTCGCGATAACGATACTAAAAATGATTTTTTGCATAATAAACGTATTGAAATAAGGGTAACGGGTAGCAAAATAGCTTTCCGCGCAATAATTTATAGCGTAATAAATACTAATTACTTTCTGCTGCGCAATAATTCATAATTCATAATTTATAATTCATAATTATAACATCGTTTTCCCAACCGCAAAGTTCACATCTTCCCGTGCTTGGTCTATATTAAATAGGGTCTGCAACTGCTGCAACTGCGTATCTTTGTAGCTTTCATAGAAGTCGATAAACTCCACTAAGCCTATTTCACGCTTCGCATAGCTTTTGGTGAGGTTTTGCATCAGTGTCGCGTACCGCGCTAAAAAGTCTTTTTCCTCTGGGTTGCTTAGCTGCTGCAATTGCACATATCTGCTATACGTTGCCCACACCTCCGTCTTTATTTGCTCTCCTATTTGATTTTGCAAGGCTTCTTGTTGCTTCACGCCAAACTCCGCCGCTTTTATATTGCCCTGGTTTTTATTGAAAATAGGCAACGGCAACGACACATTGACCCCCGTGTAGTGCGGCGTGAAGTTAGAGCCACGGTCGTAGTTGATACCTACGTTCAGGTCAGGATACTTTAAGGCTTGCTGATACACCAAGTTTTTTTGTTGCAACGCCAAATTAGACTTTGCGATAGCTATATCGGGACGCTCAGCAAGTGCCGTATTGAGCAAGTCGGCTACTACCGCACTTTTGAGTGCCGCTCTCGGGTTTTCGATGCTAATAATAGTGTCGCCGCCTGCCCGCAGCAAGATTTTGAGGTCTCCTTGCGCTTGCAAATAAACTACCTGCTCATCATTGATATTGTGTCTGATGCCGCTTTGCAACGCCTCCAACCGCACCTGCTCTTTTGCTGCCATATTCCCCTGCTGCACCTGCGTTCGCACCGCGTTGAGTAGTTGTTGTATGGTCGTTTGTTCGCGTCGGTAGAGGCTTATTTTGGCTTCGGCTTGCGCCAACGTCGTCACGTCCACCCGCAATTGATAGCGCAAATGCCGTAGCAAATCATTGAGTTGATAGCCCGCTAAGTTTTCGTTTTCTGCCGTGAGTTCGATAAGCTTTTTGCGCTTCCCTGCCAACCGTATGAGTTGTTGTACCTGTACAAACTCTTGGTTTAAGCCCATAAACGGAGCTGGTGGACCACCAAAATTGAACAAATTGTTCTCTACGGTGAGCGTCGGGTTGTCCCAAAGCCGCGTTTGGTCAGTCAGTGCTTTTGCGATGTCAGTATTGTACTTAGTGGCAAGTACCGTGAGGTTTTTGGTGATAAACCGCGCTTCGGCAGCCTGTGGCGTAAGGCGCAAAGTGTCTCGAGGAGTATCTTTTGAAGCGTCTTGCGCATGGCTTGTAGCAGCCCATAACAAGACCAAAAGGCTTGTTACATAACGAATGTAATACATATATATTGGTTGGTTTGATTGTAAATAAAGCGGATAGTGTTCAGTGATTAACGTTCAGTGAACAACGCATAGTGAATAGTGAACAGTTTTACCGCACGGGTTATTATCGTTAATTACTGAACATTAATCACTATTTCACTGTTAGTTGTTCAGCAAAAAAACTGTTCACTGTTAGTTGTTCGCTAAAAAACTGTTCACTGTTCACTGTTAGTTGTTCACTAAATAAAAAAGCCCTTACCGAGTGCCACGCACGTCAGTAAAAGTCCGCTTTCTCCTCGGTGAAAGAAGAAAACAAGTGTAGCGATGTTAAATCAAGAAAATTTGCAGACCCGCACCTATCAACCGATAGTGCGGCAAGCCGATGGCAGTGGGGAAAGGGAAAATTTTATTCTTTTGATGCGCAATTAATACCGCGTGCGTGTCCGCAAAGGCAGTATTCGTATAATTGCAAGTGGTGTTAGTGTAATAGTGATCTTCGGTGTGTGTTTCTTCATCGTCTATTTCTACAATGTTCATCACATCAACCGTAGCAATAGGTTGCGTATAAGTATCGGTATAGTTATATAACGGCGTTATAAGTACATTTGTGCCTACGGCTATTTGAGTCGCCTTAGCTATTGACGGTAATACTTGCAAAGTACTACTGCCTGCCGCCGTAGCCACATTCAGAACACTTATTAGTAGATATGTCAATATATTTAAGACCATTGTTCTCTTATTTTTCTTTGTTTTGCTTCTTTGACAATGCAAATGTAGGTCATGTTTAATCTAATCATCATGTATTAACGCCTAATTAACAAACGGAAATGTTGTTTTTGTTATTCTAAACTTACATACGGGTTATAATTTGTATGGCAATATAAAAAGCCCTACCTTTGTCGTCCATAGTGGATAACTAAAATTATGGCAAAATATATATTCGTCACGGGCGGCGTAACCTCTTCGCTCGGCAAAGGCATTATCGCTGCGTCGTTAGCCAAGCTCCTGCAATCTCGCGGCTTCAAAGTCACGATACAGAAGTTTGACCCATACATCAACATCGACCCGGGAACGCTCAACCCTTACGAACACGGCGAATGCTATGTCACAGAAGACGGCGCGGAAACCGACTTGGATTTGGGACATTACGAGCGTTTTTTGAACGTGCCTACTTCGCAAGCGAACAACGTCACTACGGGACGCATCTATCAAACGGTGATAGATAAGGAGCGGCGCGGCGATTTTTTGGGCAAAACGGTACAGGTTGTGCCGCATATCACCAACGAAATCAAGCGGCGCGTGCGGCTTTTGGGTATGAAAAATCAATACGATATTATCATCACCGAAATCGGCGGAACGGTCGGCGACATAGAAAGTCTGCCGTATATAGAGGCTTTGCGCCAATTAAAATGGGAACTCGGCAACGACAATTGCTTGGTCGTTCACCTTACCCTCGTACCCTATTTGGCGGCAGCAAAAGAACTCAAAACGAAGCCTACGCAGCACTCCGTCAAAGAATTATTGAGTTCGGGCATACAGCCCGATATATTGGTTTGTCGTTGCGAAAAGCCACTGAATCAAGACATTAAGCGAAAGTTAGCCTTGTTTTGTAACGTCGAAGTCGGCTCGGTGATAGAGTCGATTGATGCCGAAACTATCTACGATGTGCCGCTTTTGATGCTCAAAGAAAAGTTGGACACGACGGTCATCGCGAAGCTCCGATTGGTGGACAAACACGAGCCGAAATTGGAGGCGTGGCACTCGTTTTTACAAAAATTAAAAAATCCGAAAAAAACCATCAAAATCGGTTTGATTGGCAAATATAATGAATTGCAAGATGCGTATAAGTCTATCTACGAGTCGTTTATACACGCTGGCGCAGTCAATGAATGTAAAGTACAAGTAGTGCCGATTCACTCCGAAAAGCTCACGCCCGACAATATGCGCGCAAAACTCGAGGGTTTGCACGGCATATTGGTTGCGCCTGGTTTTGGCGAACGCGGCATCGAGGGCAAATTGGCGGCGATACGGCACGTTCGCGAAAATAATATACCTTTTTTCGGTATTTGTTTGGGTATGCAATGTGCGGTGGTGGAGTTTGGGCGCAACGTTTTGGGCTGGGACGACGCGACCTCGAGCGAGTGGAGCAGCGCGACCGAACACGCCGTGATAGACATGATGGACGAGCAAAAAGACCTCACGAACAAGGGCGGAACGATGCGCCTCGGCGCATACTCCTGCACGCTCACGAAGGGCAGTAAAGCGGCGATAGCGTACAAGGCGACGAGCATATCGGAGCGGCATCGACACCGCTACGAGTTCAACTCGCAGTTCGCCGAAGCCTATACAAATGCAGGCATGCAGCTTACGGGTGTGAACCCCGATACCGACTTGGTGGAGGTGATAGAGCTGCCCGAACACCCGTATTTTGTGGGTGTGCAGTTTCACCCCGAGCTGAAATCGACGGTCGAAAAGCCACACCCGTTGTTCGTTTCGTTCGTCAAGGCTTGTGCCGAAACGGTATCCTAAATGGCCGGTTAATTTCGTATTATATATTTACTTTTTGTGTGAACGAAAACCGTGTAGCGGTGACATATTGGTAGAAAAAGATGGTTTGATATATTTTAAAGCTGCGTAGCTGCGACATATATTTTAAATTCAATATGTCGTTGCGCTGCAACTTGATAAACGTTTATTTATATTTCTACCAATATATCGCCGCTATGCGGCTAATCGCAAAATCTAATCGTTCCCTTACACCTTACTTTTTGTAATAAATTACTAATCTACAAACCCATAATTACCCTATAAAATGGAAACCTGGCTACACGAATTTGAATGGACGCGCGTCCGACATTTGGTCAAAGACACCTTAGGCATCACCGCGTTGCCCGACCTCAACGCGGTTTTATTTCTGATTGGCATACAAGAACTCGGCGTTATCAAACCCAATTTTTCGAAGGAAGAAAAGCAGGATTTAATGCACTTGGGCGTGTGTCGGCTGTTGAGCTACGACGATTATTACGAGTTTGTGGGACGCGACGACGACGGCTGGCCGCACTACAAACTCCTTGCGCGACCGCTCGTGCAGGGCGAGCGCACGCAGGAGTTGTTGCTCAAAGAAAAAGCAATACAGTATTTTCAAGACTGGGAAAAGCAAGCGGCAAGTTTAGAAAATAGCGAATTAGAAATATAAATTGCTGTTTTTTTACTATTTATAACTAAAAAACCCGTATTTTTGCAAAAAAATAATACA
The DNA here is from genome assembly GCA_043778315.1 of Saprospiraceae bacterium. Taxonomy (GTDB): domain Bacteria; phylum Bacteroidota; class Bacteroidia; order Chitinophagales; family Saprospiraceae; genus JBEEMU01. Next base: position 16,296 of record JAYWGJ010000351.1, read on the forward strand.
ACTATGATAGCAGACGCAGAATTATTGCAACGGGTAGAGCTTGCGCTCGATACTATCCGCCCGCACCTCCGTGTAGATGGCGGGAACGTAGAGGTAGTCGATGTCACAGATGCGCACGTTCTGCGTGTGCGGTGGATGGGCAATTGCGAGGGTTGCAGCATGAATATCATGACGCTACGCGCAGGCATAGAGCAAGCGGTACGCGCACAAGTACCCGAAATAGTGGGCGTAGAAGCGGTCAATAATAAGGTAATAATTTAGTTATAATACAGTTATAATTTAGTACAAATCAGCCAAAAACGATGACGCGTAGCGAATTAGTAGCCCAAATACAGCAAAAAAAATCGCTGCTTTGCGTCGGTTTAGATACCGACCTCGCACGCCTCCCGAAGCACTTATTGCACGAAAAGGACCCAATTTTTGCCTTTAACCGCGCTATCATCGACGCGACCAAAGATTTTTGTGTTGCCTACAAACCGAACACCGCTTTTTATGAAGCGGAGGGAACTCGCGGCTGGGACGCACTCCAAAAAACCATCGATTACATTCCAAAAACACATTTCACTATTGCGGACGCGAAACGCAGCGACATCGGCAACACGTCGCGGCTGTATGCCAAAGCGTTTTTCGATACGCTCGGTTTTGACGCTGTCACAGTTGCGCCGTATATGGGTGTGGATAGTGTCGCGCCGTTTTTGGAGCATACCGACAAATGGGTCATCTTGCTCGGGCTGACCTCAAACGCGGGCAGCCGCGATTTTCAGTTGCAAACACAAGCCGACGGAGGCTTTTTGTACGAAAAAGTAATTAAAACGGCTCAAAATTGGGGAAACCCAAATAATCTGATGTTTGTGGTGGGTGCTACGCACCCCGAGCATTTCGCGGCGATACGCGCACTCGCACCCGACTACTTTTTTCTGGTGCCTGGCATCGGCGCGCAAGGCGGCGATATGCAAGCGGTGGTACAAAACGGCAAAAACCAAGATTTTGGCTTAATCATCAACTCCTCTCGCGAAATTTTATTTGCGTCGGAGGGCGAAGATTTTGCCGAAGCCGCAGCGCGCGCCGCCGCAAAAATGCAGCGCGAAATGGCTGTTTTTTTTGAGGACTGAAAGCGGTTATGATGTAAAAATCCAATCCAAAACCTACCAATTTAAACCATAAAAAATGACTCCTACACCTTTAATTTCAGATGTGCAGTTCAACGACCTTTCTAATGTGCAGGAGGCGATGCTGG
>JAYWGJ010000352.1:0-4794 GCA_043778315.1 Saprospiraceae bacterium
CTTGCGCGGCAAGGTCGGTCATATTTGGGTCTGCCCAATTCAAGACTTTTAGTTCGCCGATATTGAGCAGCGTAGGCGAGTTGCGGCGGTGCAGGTCTGCCTCGATGCCGAGCGAGCGGCGGTAGCCGTCGGTGAAGGCGAGTTCGGGCGCGTGACACGACGCGCAAGACTTAGTGCCGTTCGCAGAAAAGTTTTTATCAAAAAAAATCAAGTGACCGAGTTCCGAGAGCGCGGTATCTTCTAATTTGGTTTGCCACGGAGCAGCAGTAATATTATTTTTTGTAACGGTAATATGATTTGTACAATCGTCGGTTTTCATTGCGCTTAACGCAACAAAAAAAATAAAAATAGGCGCGAAAATAATGCTTTTCATAGGCTTGAGCTATATGCTAAAAATAAAAATGTATATTAGTTATAAGGCTTGGCACAGTTATTGAAATAGATATGATGAAGCAAACAGTGACACTATAAAATTAAATTATTTTAAATTAAATAGTTTTTTTATAAAATTACTGCTTGTTTTAACAATGATTAATGATTGATAAAACAGACTCCCGAAGGCGTTACCGGTTCCCAAATTTTAACGCAAAAAGCAAAAACTCCTCCTCAGGAAAACAAAAATCTCTCCCCAAGAGTTGTACAATGGGACACCAAAGAAATTGTACCTAATGTAAAAAGACTTTTCGCGGCAGTGCGGAAAGTCTTTTTTTTGTTATAATCTTAAATTGCGAATAAAGTCAAATAAAACCACGCCCACGGCAGCAGATAAATAAAAGCATCGAAGCGGTCGAGCATACCGCCGTGACCAGGCAGAACGCTACCACTGTCTTTGAGCGCGAGACTGCGCTTGAGCATAGACTCGATAAGGTCGCCGAGCGTACCAAAAACCACCGCCATTGCCGCCAATATCAGCCAGTTTGCGAACGGCAGCACATCAGGGAAAATGGTGTGTATCAAGCCTGCGGCTATCGCCGCGCCGACTAAGCCGCCCGCGCTGCCCTCCCACGTTTTGCCGGGTGAGATGCGCGGAAATAATTTGTGTTTGCCGATGCGCGAACCTACAATATACGCGAAACTATCGCTCGCCCACGTTAGTAGCAACAAGCCGAAAACGAGCGCGGGTTCGTAGCCTTTAAGGTAGCTGACGGGGTTTTGTCGGTACGCGATTGCGGTAAGCATCACGAACGGAACGGTGATATATATTTGTCCTAATATAAGGTAGGCGATGTTTTCGAACGGCTTCTCGGACTCCAAAAAAAGCTCCGCCGCAAACGATATTATGATGCCAAAAAAACCTATCACACCCAAGCTCATAAACAGCGCGAACGCGCCCGCATCTTGCGTAAACCGTTCACCCGTAGCGAAAAATGACACGCAACTATATATCGCCGCGCCTATCACTACGCCCAAAATCTGCCGCGTCCGTTGATGCGCTTCGCGGCGCAATATCAGCCCGTAAAACTCCCATAAACACAAACTCGTGACCACCAAAAATAGCACCACAAACGGCTTGTGACCACCAAAAATGCCCGCCGCCATAACTGCTGCAAAGCCAAAACCCGTGAGGGTGCGTGTGAGGAAAGGAGACATATTTTTTTGTTTTAAAGCTGTAAGCTTTTTGACCGTTAGAGAGGCAACTGTAAGCGATAAGCTTTTTGACCGTTTTATCTTGTTATTTTACTGTAAGCAAGAAGCTGAAAACTAAAAACTTTTTGACCGTTTTGTCTTGTTATTTTACTGTAAGCAATGAACTATGAGCGATAAACTTTTTGACCGTTAGTGAGGCAAAACTATAAGCGATAAACCTTTTGACCTTCGCGAACATCGTTTATAGCTTACAGCTTGTAGTTTAAAGTAAAATAGCCCTCGCGAACATAGCTTATTGCTTATAGCTTACAGTTTAAAGTAAAATAGCCCTCGCGAACATCGTTTACAGCTTGTAGTTTAAAGTAAAATAGCCCTCGCGAACATCGTTTATAGCTTACAGCTTGTAGTTTAAAGTAAAATAGCCCTCGCGAACATCGTTTATAGCTTACAGCTTGTAGTTTAAAGTAGAAATAGCCCTCGCGAACATCGTTTATAGCTTACAGTTTGACAGGAGCGCACATAAAAAGCTTACAGCTTCAAAAAATATATGCAACGTAGGAGAAATCAGTACGACAAACGGGGGAGTGGCGCAGCAGCCGTGGAAGGCGTAGATTGGATGTTGGTGGGTTTATATATGGTTTTGGCGGTGATTGGTTGGCTGATGGTGTACGCCGCCGACTACGACCGCAAGCACCCGAGCCTCCTCGACCTCTCCACTACTTACGGCAAACAAACGCTTTTTGGCATCATCGCTTTTGTGGTGGGCGGCTTCACGCTGCTCATCGATAGCCGTTTTTTCAAAACGTTCGCCTACGGCTTCTACGGCTTTTCGATAGTATTATTAATAGTTACGATATTCGTCGCGCCCGATATACACGGCGCGCACGCTTGGATACCGCTTTTTGCAGGTTTCAACTTGCAAACGGGCGAAATAGCAAAATTCGCTACCGCGCTCACCTTAGCGTCGTTTTTGGGCGGACACGACACTACCGTCCGCGACTACCGAACCTTAGGCATCGCCGTTGGCATTATTGTATTGCCGATGATAGTGATTTTGTTGCAAAACGACACAGGCTCGATGCTTGTTTTTACGTCGTTTTTCTTGATGTTGTACCGCGAAGGCGCGCCGCCGTGGATATATATTATGGGTATTGTTTTTGCGGTACTTACCGTACTTACCTTGATGTACAGCCTCGAGGCGATATTTATGTTATTATTAATAGTAACGGTAGCCGTACTCGTATTTCAAATCAGAGAAGACCGAACTCGTTTGCGACAGGGTTTGGGCGTACTCGCCGCGTTGTCCATAATCGGTATGTATTTCGGTTTGGAGATGAACGACAAATCGGAGTATTTGCGCTATTGGTTGGTATTGGTGGTGTTGGTCACCGACCTTTTGGCGTTGGTTGGCGTGAGCGCAATATTATACATGCGGTCAAAACAGCAATTGGTTTTATTTGTTATAATAGGCTTGATAGTGGGCGGCTTGTTCACTTCATTAGTCAATATCGGCTTTTATAAAGTGCTGCAACCGCACCAGCAAGAGCGGATTTTTGTTTGGTTGAAACCAGAAAAATGCGACCCTCGGGGTCCGTTATATAACGTCAATCAGTCCAAAATCGCTATCGGTTCGGGCGGCTTATTGGGCAAAGGCTTCCTTAAAGGCAACGTCACCAAACTCAATTACGTCCCCGAACAAGTCACCGATTTTATTTTTTGCACCGTCGGCGAAGAGCAAGGTTTTGTGGGCAGCGTTGGTTTAATTGTATTATATGTGTTACTTTTGCTACGCATAATACAGGTGGGCGAGCGCAACCGCAGCAAATTCACGCGCATTTATGCGTACTGCGTAGCAGGCATTTTGTTTCTGCATTTTACCATAAATATCGGTATGACGATGGGAATGCTGCCCGTAATCGGTATTCCATTGCCGTTTTTGAGCTATGGCGGCTCGTCCTTAATTTCATTTACTGTTCTTCTAGCCGTTTTGGTTCGCTTAGACGCGGCGAAAAGTGCGCAATAAAGATTGAAGCAATAAACGATGTTCGCGAAGGCTATTTTACTTTAAACTACAAGCTGTAAGCAATAAGCTATGTTCGCGAGGGCTATTTCTACTTTAAACTGTAAGCTATAAGCAATAAGCTATGTTCGCGAAGGCTATTTCTACTTTAAACTGTAAGCTATAAGCAATAAGCTATGTTCGCGAAGGCTATTTCTACTTTAAACTACAAGCTGTAAGCAATAAGCCATGTTCGCGAGGGCTATTTCTACTTTAAACTACAAGCTATAAGCAATAAGCTATGTTCGCGAGTATCAAAAGTTTATCGCTTATAGTTTTGCCTCACTAACGGTCAAAAAGTTTACAGCTTACAGTAAAATAACAAGACAAAACGGTCAAAAAGTTTACAGCTTATAGTTCATCGCTTATAGTAAAATAACAAGACAAAACGGTCAAAAAGTTTATCGCTTATAGTTCACTGCTTATCGCTTAAAATAAAAAAAATATGGCTCGTGTTGGTGTAATTGGTGCAGGTTGTAGCGGTATCACCGCAATAAAAAACCTCCTACAAGCAGGCGTAACGGATATTGTTTGTTACGAAAAAAGTAATGAAATTGGTGGCAATTGGGTGTATCGCGAAGCGAACGAACACTCGAGCGTGTACGAAACCACGCACCTCATCAGCTCCAAATACCTGTCGGCGTACTTGGACTTTCCGATGCCCGACGACTACCCCGACTATCCGTCGCACCGACAAGTGTTGGCGTATTTTCAGCGTTATGCGCAACATTTCGGCGTAGAAAAATACATACAATTCAATACCGCAGTCACGAAAGTCGAGAAAATAGCAGGCGAACGCTGGCGCGTAACGACGGACAAAGGCGATGTCACAGAATTTGACGCGCTGATGATAGCGAACGGACACCACTGGAATCCGCGTATGCCGACTTATGCAGGCAAGTTCGCGGGCGAGTTTACGCATTCGCACCACTACAAAAAAGCTGCGCCGTACCGCGACAAGCGCGTATTAGTGATTGGTGCGGGCAACTCGGGCTGCGACGTAGCGGTAGAAGTGAGCCGCATCGCCGACCGTTGCGACCTCAGTATGCGACGCGGCTATTACATCATACCAAAATTCCTTTTTGGTAAGCCGACCGATACTTTTAATGGTATAATTACCAAACTACCCGATTTTTTGGCTGCGCCTG
>JAYWGJ010000353.1:0-4793 GCA_043778315.1 Saprospiraceae bacterium
AATATCACGGCGTTATACAATTTATTATACGACCGAAACAACACGTTTTATCAGTCGCCGTATGTGATTAGAGGCGGTGTAGGCTTTGGTTTTTAGACGCAAAGGTTTTGGGGAGTAAAAGTTTTTTAGACGCGGAGAAGCGGAGGCGCAAAGAGACAGAGTGAATGGGGATTTTTATTGCCACTCAGGGAAAAAGTTTCAAAAAAACAAATTTTATTATTTTATTTATAACATTCAAACCATACCATATTATTATGCCAACAAAAACAATTTGCCTTTGGGCAATAGCCTCCGCCGCGAGCCTTTTTGGGGCTTGCGACACGTCGAACAAGCCTGCCGCAGCCGCCACGACGACCGAAATTGAGTATTACATCAGGTACACAGAGCATGATTTCACGCTCAAGGCGGAGGCGATGTTTCGAACAAAAGATACGGCACGCAAAGTACCAGGCGGCGTGATGCTCAACGGCACGGCACTCGTAGAGACGAACGCGCCGCGACGCGGCGGCGTACTATACAGCGCGCAGGGGCAGAAAGCGAAGTTTGATAGCAGCTACTCGTTTTCGTACAGCGACCCGAACTTAGGTAAATTGCTCACACATAAAGTTAATTTTCAGTCGGCGCGTGAAGTGCAGTTTGAGAGCGGCGTGTTGAGCAAAGCGAAAGGCGGTAAGTTGCGCTGGACGGGTAAGCCGCTCCGCAACGGCGAAGAGTTACTTTTGCAGATAGAAGGGAAAGGTGGCGTGAAAGAAATTCGTATCGTCGGACCAACAGTCGTGCCAGGTTTTGCGCTCGGACCAAATCAAACAGACCTACTCGAGGTCGGTGCGGCTACCGTGAACGCGGTGCGACTGCAACGCGTACCGTTGCCCGAGTCATTAAATACGCGAGGCGTGATTGGTACGGAGTTTTATGCAGAAACGGTAAAAATCAATATTATTCCTTAAAACAGAAGAGAGGTAGAAACAAAAAACGGTTTGTAATCATCAAGATTACAAACCGTTTTTAGTAAAAATTAAAAGTTGGCTTACCAGGATTCGAACCTAGACAAACAGAACCAAAAACTGTTGTGCTACCATTACACCATAAGCCAGTACCCTTGTACTGTAATATGCCGCAAAGATACGGCTATAAATTTTATCTGCAAACATTTGCGCAAATATTTTTATAAATATTTTTTTAATTATAAAATACAGAAAAAAACAAGCAAAAAAGGCTTAAAAACGCCTGTTTTATCAATATTCATTTATGACTTACGGCTTCAAAGAGGATTTTTTACAATGGGTGTGGCAGTTCAAATATTTTGACCTTACCGATTTGCGCACGACCGACGGCGAGCCGATAACGATAGTTGCGGTGGGTGAAAAACACGCGCATAGCGGACCCGATTTTGCGAATGCAAAAATAAAGATAGGCGAAACGCTTTGGGCAGGTTCGGTCGAGGTGCATTTGTCGTCGGCTGATTGGCGGTTGCACCGACACGACCGCGACACAAGCTATGATAACGTGGTGCTACACGTCGTTTGGCGCGACGACCTCGCGCCGACGCGCACGAACGAAACGGCTATCGCCTGCCTCACGCTCGAGCAGCGCGTCGCGCCCGAATTGATACAAAAATACAGCCGATTAGTGACAGCGATAGAGCCGATTGCTTGCGCACGGCTGCTGCCCGAAGTGCAGAATATGGTGCGCGAGGCGTGGCTCGCGCGGCTCACGGTGGAGCGGTTGGCACACAAAACAAACTACCTGCAACAGCAATCCGCGCTGCAAGATGGGCAGATAGAAGAAGCGTTTTACCAGTCGCTGGCGCGTAGTTTTGGTATGCAAATCAATGCGCAGCCGTTCGAGCAGTTGGCGGCAAGCCTACCAATGTCGATATTAGCCAAAAATAAGCACAACCGATTGAGTATAGAGGCGTTGTTGTTCGGGCAGGCGGGCTTTTTGGAGCAAAACTACACTGACGATTATCCGCAGCAATTGCGAAAAGAATACCGTTTTTTGCAAAAAAAATATCAGCTTACGCCTATCAACGGCGACTCTTGGAAGTTTTTGCGGCTTCGTCCTGCCAATTTTCCGACTATTCGCATCGCGCAATTCTCCGATTTGGTATTTCGGTCGCTCCATTTGTTTAGTAAAATAATTGCGACAACGGAGCTAAAAGCCGTATATAATTTGTTGTATTGTGAGGTGCAAAATCCGTATTGGCACAGTCATTATGTGTTTGATAAACCGTCGGTGGTGGTGCGCGAAAAGCATTTGGGTAAAACTATGCAGCAGCTAATACTCGTTAATACGGTAGTGCCATTTGTATTTTTATATGGTAGCTTGCGCAACGAGGAACGGCTGTGCGACCTTGCTTTGCGGTGGTTTGAGGCGTTGCCCGCCGAAAAAAACGCCGTCTTGGAGCATTGGGCGGCAGCCAATATAATTCCGCAAAACGCAGCGCAGGCGCAAGCCTTGATGCATTTATTTCAGAATTATTGCGCACCGCGCCGTTGCCTCAGTTGCAGTATTGGCAATAGCATTATGAAAATAAAATAGTGAAAAATAGTAAACCAATTGCAAAATAAAATGTTAGTTATTAGTGGAAACAAAAAATTTATGGCAATTTTGTAAAATAAATTAAAAAACATTCATTTATAATAATCAAAAGGCGTACATTTGTAACATATTTTTCTCTTTATTTATTCGACCAACTAAAAACTACATTTTTTTATATGAACAATTGCAATGTTTTGCATTTATCACTTTTCTGAAATAGTATAAAACCAATTTTTATCATGCAAGTATCAGCCCTCCTAATAGGTGCATGGATATGCCTTTCGGCAATTTCAACGGTAAGCGCGCTTAGTAGCGCGCCGCTTGGCGAAGACCCGAAAACTGCCAAAAATAAGAAGGCAGCGGCTGCCAAAGTTGTGCCGCGCAATAAAATTCCGCGTCGGCACGACGATTATCCGCTCGTATTCACGATACAGGAAGAACAGGTCATTTTTGAACAATTGACCGCGCTCTATCCTGTTTCGCTGCTCGACGTGTGCGACTACGATATGGACATAGCGTTTGATAAATGGACGGGTATGATGCACGCTTTAGAGGTGCATGCCGATAAAAATAATTTCAATATCAAAGGTGTAAAGATGTGGATAAAGGTGTTTTGGGCAGCCGACGGCAGCGTAGAGCATATCGCATACTCCTTAAAACCGCAGTCGCGCAATGTGAAGATTGCAGAACTCAATGCGGTCATCAAAACGTTTATGGAAAAATACAAATTTCCACAAACAGGCGCGACGAAGTTCTCTAATTACGCGAGTGTGTCGTTTCCGATGTTTATGAAACCGTCTAATCCGTAAAATACAAAATCATGTTATCGATAGTAGGAACGTACCAAAACGGCTATTTAAAACTTGAAAAAGATTATGCCACTATCAATCCAGTAAAAGTAATTGTTACTTTTTTGGAGGAGGTGCAGGGCGATTCTGATAAAGGTTTATCTTTAGATGAATTTTCTTTTTCAAAAAGTAAAAAAAACCTTGCAAGCTATAATGGTTCGTTTAGCGATGCTGTAAGCAACGAGAGACGCGCCGATTTATGAAAATATTTTTGGATACGTCCTCACTTTTCAAATTGTACCATCAAGAAATAGGAACAGAAGAGTTAGAGGCTCTTTTTAGGACTAAAAATATTACAGATATTTTTTTATCTGAAATATCAAAAATTGAGATCACATCAACAGTTTGGAAAAAAGTTAGAACTAAGGAAATAAGTGTTGAATAAGCAAGTATCACCGTTGAGCTATTCGAAAATGATTTTATAAAATATAATTTTATTCAACGGATAGCCTAATTATAGAACAGGCTAAGAATTTAACTAAAAAATATGGAATTAATGGTTTGCGCACTCTGGACAGTATTCAACTTTCAACCTGTCTTGTGCTACAGAAACAAGTGAACTTGTTTCTTACATCTGATAAATTATTGAAAATGTTGTTAGGTTTAGAAGAGCTACCAACGGAAGTACTTAATTAGAAACGAAGAAAACTGGCGAAGTAAATCTAACGCAGTTTTGCCGCATGAACAAAAGTAAAGCTTTATTTGCAGTGAACGGGCGAAGCCCAGTAAGTGAGCATACAGTACCTTATTTTGGACGCGTTGCTTATAGTGATTAAAGCACCTCCTAGAAGATGTTTGAACTAAAAATACATTATTTGTTATAAAAAAGCCGCTATTCCTCACGGAATAGCGGCTTTTTCTATTGGTGTCCAACTATCTTAATATTTCGTTAAAGTGAGCTTATACTATATAGATTTTTTTTATTAATACCTCAATCAGTTTACATTAGAAATAAAATAAATCACATTAAAAATAAAATAAATCACATTAGAAATAAAATAATTTACATTAGAAATAAAATAATTTACATTAGAAATAATGTAAATTGCATTGGAAATAAAATAGTTTACATTGGAAATAAAACAAATTACATTAGAAATATTATAGTTTTCAACACAAAAAAAGCCACTAACTCCTAAGAATTAGTGACTTTCATCAATAAACTATTTTATTTCAAAACTTATTTAGTTACTACCAATTTTTTTGCGGCTTTTCCCTCTGCCGTGTCAATCAGAATGGTGTAAATACCATCGGTTAGCTCAGGCAAACTAAGGTTTAGCTCGGTTTGATTATTGCCTTGCACGGCAAAAACAACTTGTCCCAACGCATTGCTAACGCTAATGCTGCCACAGCCAACGGTTGAGCTTATATTTAAGCTGTTGCTCCGTAGCGGATTAGGATATA
>JAYWGJ010000354.1:0-17292 GCA_043778315.1 Saprospiraceae bacterium
CTCAACGGCAATACGATTCACCACAAATTGGTGAGCGAAACGCTCGACTTAGCGCAGCTTTTTTTCAATATGGACGCGCTCAAAGAAGACGCGGGCAAACACATAGAAATCATCGTTTGGGAACGCGAAAAGCAACTCGCCGCTTTGCGCGCAAGCGGCAACGCAAACCATAAAATCCTCGCTGATACGCTCGACCTGTACTTGCAACAAGACCGCGAAGCCTATAATTTTGGGCAGTGGCAGCAAGTATTTTTGTTGTCTTACGAATACAAAATAATAGGTGCGACTTCGCCTGCGACGATGTTTTTTTCTACGGGTAACGATAATTCGTTTGTAAAAATAAAATTTGGGTCCGATACGCTGTTTGACAGCGATTTTTGTCCATTATATAAGCGCGAACTCGAGTTCCAAAAATATTTTTACCTCCTTTTTCATGCTTACGCCAACGAGTTGAGCGCGACGATGAAGGAAATGAAGGAGTATTTAGACCTAAATATCAAGCAGTTAGCGACGGCAAACCCTGCATTTCATAAAGAAATACAAGACGCAATGCGGGTTTGCACCGAGCAGTCGTTCAAAAACGACTACATGGAACTGAACGCGGGTTCGGACGGGCAACTCGTGCAAGTACTCGGCGTACCGATGCGCAAACGCAAGGTAAACAAGGGCGCGGTGCAGGCGGGCAGCGATTTTGTGATTGCCTCTACGAAGTGTACCGACGCGCTGAAACCTTTGGTTTTGCAGAATAATTTTATGAAACCGAGCTTCCGCTATGTGAGCGGCGGCAGTTGGGAGGCGAATACCTTAGTGCCGTTCGCCGATGCCGCGCCGTTGGAGAAGCGCAAACTGCCGAATCAAAACGAAATATATCCGTATCTGACGGTCGATGATTTTTTAGAACCGTACCTTATCAAAATGATTTATCCGCTCAATTCCGATAATTATTTTGATGGAAATATGCGCAATTCGACCGCCGACGGCTATTTATTACCAATAAAAAAAGCGTATTTTAATTATTTTGATAGTTCAAAACTCAAAGAAACGCTACCGAACGGACAACCAATTTTTCAGTTGGAAACCCGCACGGGCGGCGGCGTACTCGCTACCTTGCGCATTCCGATTGCGAAAAGTGGCGAATTTATCAGTTTGGAGCGTATGTACTTTCCGCCGATGAGCGAGTACGAATTGCGCAAACCGAATATCTCCGCGCTCACAAACGAGGGCGCGATAGTGCAGTGCAAATTTGGCGTTGCGGTCACGCCGTTTGTGCAGACGAGCGGCAGCGCGCACTACCGCGCAATGCTGATAGATGCCGACACGCAGCCGCATACGTTAAGTAATGAATATGCTTTGCGCTTTTTCAGCAACACGCAAACCGACACGCCGTTGGCAGCCGATATGCGGCAGCGCAGCGATAAACGCATGAATAAAGGCGCGACAACCAAATTTTATATCGTAAATAATCCTTTTGATGTTATAGAATTAAATAATGGCAGCGCGTCGGGTTTATTAATTCCTAACTTTAAGGCTTCGGGTGGTGCGACGCAGTTCACTTTTTCGGTCGATTTTGGTACCACAAATACGCATATTGAATACAGCAAAGACCGCGTCCGACCCGTCCCGTTTGAGGCGAGCAGCAGCGACGCGCTCTACGCCGCGACGTACCCGAAAGGCTATTTTATAGATGCCGCGCCCGAAATTGAGCTGCTAATATTACATGAATTGCTACCCGAAACACTCGGAAAAGCAAACGCCAGCGAGTTTCGTTTTCCGCAACGCACCGCCGTGAGCGAAAATAAAACCTTAAATCATATCAGCAAAATTCCCGAAGCCTTAGCGGATATAAATATTCCGTTTTACTTCGAGAAACAATTGGTGCGTCCCGAAAGTAAAGTGACGACCGACCTAAAATGGTCGAATTACACGCAGGAGCAAGACGACCAAAATCGCGTCGCAAAATTTATAGAAACGCTGCTGCTCGCGATGCGCAATAAGGTGCTGATGAACGGCGGCAACTTAGCGACGACCAAATTAGTGTGGTTTTATCCGTCGTCGATGATGGTTAATCGGCGCGAAAAACTGCGCCGAATATGGAACGAGGGTTTTGCGAAATTCATCGCGCCCGTTGTAGAAACCTACGACGGCAAGGGCAATAATGTGGTGATGATGTCGGAAAGCGTCGCGCCGTACTACCATTATTTTTCGTATGAAGGCGTGAGTTCGGCGGCGTATCCTGCTATCAGCATCGATATCGGCGGCGGCACGACCGACGTAGTCGCGTTTTTCAAAAATCAACCCGTTTTCTTGACTTCGTTCCGCTTCGCGGGCAATGCCGTTTTTGGCGATGCCTTTCGCGGCGCGGCGAATATGAACGGTTTTGTACAAAAATACCGCCCGAAAGTAGAGCAAGTATTGCGCGAAAGCGGACAAGCGGATTTGATTAAAATTTTGGAAAGCCTAAACGAACAAAGCAGCGATATTATTTCGTTCTTTTTCAGTTTGGAAGGCAATAAAAAGTTGCAAGATGCCAAAATCGCGCTGCCGTTTTCGCAATGGCTTTCGGACGACGAAGACCTAAAAATCGTATTTTTGGTATTTTATGGTGCAATTTTATACCATATTGCTAAGTTAATGCAAAAAACAGGCTTGGCAATGCCGCGTTTTGTGTGTTTTGGTGGCAATGGTTCTAAAATGTTAGATATTTTAGACCATAGCTTAGGCGCAAATGTACTCGGACAGTTCAGTAAGCTGATGTTTGAGGGTGTTTTTGCACAAAAATACGGCGAAGTAGGACAAACGGAGGCATTAAACATCAAAAAAGTAGCCGAACCGAAAGAATTGACTTGTAAAGGCGGCTTATCTGATAAAGCATCGGATATGAGCGTCGAGGATATGATGATTGTGCTTTTGGGCGACCAAAGCAATACGTTAGTAAACAATAGCTCGCCGAAATTTGCATCTAATCAATTACTATACAGCCAATTAACGACCGAGCATTACCAAAATATTTGCACGGAAGTAAAAACATTTGTAGATATATTTTTCAATATCAATACGCAAATGAATTTCAACCGCTATTTTGGTATCAATACTGCAAAAACTGATTTTTATAAACAAACGCTCTCGCAAGACCTCATCACTTACCTCCTCGACGGCATCGACATCAAGCAGCAAACCGACCTTGCGGGCGACCCGAACGCGGCGTTAGAAGAAACGCTCTTTTTCTATCCGCTCATCGGCGCGCTCAATCAGATGGCGAGTAAAATTGTGATGGGATAAGTCAATTAGTTAGAAAAAATATGAATTTACACCTACCGAATCGCTTTTTTTACACCTTCGGACTTATCGCGTTTTTTTTCGCGCTGAGTTTCGCAGCCAGTTTTTTATTCGTGGTTGCCAAAGTCGTTTTAGCGTTAGCGATACTCGTTTTTGTAGCTGATATTGTCTTATTATACCATAAAAAAGTGGCGATAGACGTGCTGCGCAAAGTGCCGCCCGTGTTGTCGCTCGGCGACGAAAACGTGGTTGCTATACACCTCCGCAGCCGCGCACCGCGCCTGTTGCGCATCGAACTGATAGACGAGCTGCCGTTTCAGTTGCAGAGCCGCGACTTCGGGTTGCACCTCTCGCTCGCACCAGACGAAAAGCGCGTTTTGACCTACCCGATTCGCCCAACCTCTCGCGGCGAATACGAGTTTGGCGATGTACATTTGTACCTCACTACGTTTTTGGGCTTGGCGCAACGCCGCATCACAACCCGCGCCGCAAACAGCTTCCCTGTGTTTCCGAGCATCATGCAAATGAAAAAATTTGAGTTATTGGCAATCTCCAAACTCTCCATTTTTGACGGCATCAAGCGGCAACGCCGCATCGGTCACAGCTACGAATTTGAGCAAATAAAAACTTATGTGCGCGGCGACGACTACCGTAGCATCAATTGGAAAGCGACAGGACGACGCGCCGAACTGATGGTAAACCAGTACGAAGACGAGCGGTCGCAGCAAATTTATTGTATTATTGACAAAAGTAGAACGATGAAAATGCCGTTTTATGGCTTGTCGCTAATGGATTACGCCATCAATACGAGCCTCGTTCTCACCAATATCGCGCTCCGAAAATACGACCGCGCAGGGCTGATTACGTTCAGCGACCGCTTAGGTTCTGCCATCAAAGCAGACCGAAAAGCCAATCAACTCAACTTGATACTCAACGCTTTATACAACGAAAAGGAGCGAAATTTGGAGGCGAATTTTGAGTTGCTTTTTCAGGCGACGCGCAACCTTATTAACGGGCGCAGCCTGATTTTGTTATATACTAACTTCGAAAGTATGTACGCGCTCGAGCGCGTGCTGCCGCTCTTGCGCAAAATAAATATGCAGCATTTATTGGTCGTTATTTTCTTTAAAAATACAGAAATAGAGGCTTATGCCGCCCAAACGCCGCTCGATACCGAGCAGGTTTATCAACAAACTATCGCACAAAAATTCTTATTAGAAAAACAGCAAATGGTGCAAAAACTCCGACAATACGGCATTCAAACCGTCCTTACCGCGCCCGAAGACCTCAATATCAACACCATAAATAAATATTTGGAATTGAAGGCGCGGGGATTGATATGATGGTATGAGTTTTTGATATGCACGGTACAACCGCAATATTTTGCGGTTCGGCGCGATTGACCCGCGCCGTGGGCGTAAGCATTACGCCCCTACGCGAACGCACCCGCGCATCTGCAAAAAAAGGATAAAAAACCTCTATTGCCGTGGTGGACAATAAGGGTTTTTTGTTGCTAAGGAATGAGGAGAAAATAAGGGCCTGAATATTGTCACGCAGAATTTTGAGTCAAAACAAGGCAGATTTGAGGCTGAACAAGCAAAAGCGATACTAAATCGCATTTGCGAAGTGAACGCACGAAGTGCAGCCGTACATCGTAACGAACCCGAGCGAAGCGAACTGGCGAAGCAAATCTAACGCAGTTTTGGCTCAAAAGGCAAGTGTAGAATACAGTCCCTTATTTTGGACGCGTTCCTAAGTAGCTGAATAAAATTAGTTGTGATTATTTATCTACACTTGAAAAATAGCTTAACCCTACGCAAAGCCTCCTCCAGCCCCTCCATTAGGAGGGTTGCAGCTACGGTTTAACTATTTTTCGGCGTTCCCGATAATCACGCCTAATTTTAAACATACACTTAACACCTCTAAAATACGCCTATTTTATGGCTTATGTTTTGCGATGATTTGCTGTACTTCGGCTTCTGTTTTCTGGGTGAATTTTGCAATTTTCGCGATATTCATACCGTCCTCGTACATTTCTAAAATCATTTGTTCTTTTTCGGCTGCGGCTTTAGTTTCGGCTTCTCTTTTACCTTTCTCCTCTGCATCTTCTATCGCAAAACGCACGTCTAATTCTTTATTGTACTCTTCGCTTGCGCGGTCGTGCATTCGGCGTTTATAAATACGGTAAGCGGCGAGGTCGGTTTCGTCTAATTTCATTTCATTCAGTTTTTCTTTTGCTTCGGGCAATCCTTTGGCATCAAAGCCTTCTAAAACCTCCCCATTTTTCAAAAAATAGACCCATTCGTCTAATTTATCATTGATACGATTTTTGAAATTACCTATTTTCAACAACCAATATTCAGGGTATAATTTGGCAGGCGTGTTCGCATGATACAGTTGTTTTTGTCGCCAAGAAAGCGCAAGTACATCTTTTTTGTGAATACCCACAAAGTTTGTTGTGCCATGATAAATGTAGTCCTTGCCCTGCCCAATATCAAAATACGCAATTGTGATAGAAATGATTTTTTTGACTTTTGCATATTTATCGCCCTCTTTCATATATTCGGTAATTGCTTTTGAGGTACCAAACAAAATTCTATGAAAATAATCGTATTCCTGTGTGTTTTGCACCTCGATAATCACGAGTTCGCCCCTCTCGTTCTCCACGAAAATATCAACCCGATTATATTTATCGTTTTCCTCCTCCTTATTGCTTTCGCTTTCTAAAATTCTATTTATTTTGATATTTTCTTTGAGTAATTCGCTCAAAAAGCCCTCCAAAATATCAAAATTGGCTTTGTGGCGCAATATTTTCTTCATTGCCCAGTCAAAGCGAATCAACTGCATTTTTTTTTGTTTCATTTTTTATTCTTTCACAATTTTAGGTGTAGAAACGCCCTTTTTGAGGACGTAACGCTATAAAGTGCGTTTCTATATCGTTTTTCACATCTGCAAAATTCATATTTTTTAGATTTTTACGATTTCCAAATACAAATATACGACTTTTTTGCGATTCAATACGACCGCACCCGTACAACCGCAATATTTTGCGGTTCGGCGCGAACGGTACAACCGCAATATTTTGCGGTTCGGCGCGATTGACCCGCGCCGTGGGGCGTAAGCATTACGCCCCTACGCGAACGAACCCGCGCCTGCAAAAAAAACAAAAAACCCTTATTGCCGTGGTGGACAATAAGGGTTTTTTTGTTGAAATTTGGGTGTTGATAAGTCGTTATTTTTGAGATGATATTTATTGTGCCAACAAATCGAGTATTTCTTTAAAATGCTCACTTTCGATACCCTGCTCTTCAAACCTTTTAAAATCGCGTTCTATTTGTTCTTTAAAACTTATAAAAGGTGGAGGTGTAGCTGCTGGCTGCTCGGTAGGTTTAGATACACCTTCATAAGCTGATTTCTTTTGCCTTTTGGGGTGTTTTGACAGACTATTTTCCACCTGCTGATTTTTATACTTTTTATAAATTGACTTTGCAAGCTCGATATCTTCATTTAACAAATAAGAATGTGCTAGTGTAATTTTTATTTGTAGGCTTTCATCAAATTCTTTTTCTGCTTTTTGCATCAGTTTAACTGCTTTTATGTACTGTTTATTTTTTATATACAGCAACCCTAAATTTTTATATTCATGTTCTTTCATGTAGCCTTTGTCAAGTATAGCTAAATACGCTTTTATTCTATCTGAATCACTTGTCGAGTCATATAAACTCCGTCTTAGCTCAGTCGCTTCAGCCTGCGGGTCTTTTGTAAGATTTTCGCATTTTAAAGCAGACTCCTTTAAAGCTTGATTCGAGGTAAACTCGCTCATTTGCTGTACTTCATAGAGCGTGTACTTTAAAGAAAGTTGTTCTATTACACAACCGCACATTACCTCTTTGTTTTCAATATCAGGCAATTTATCCATAAAAGATTTAATAAGAATTTTTTTCACCTCACTAGTCCAACCCGTTTCTGCTTGTGCATCTACTACTGGTACAATTTCTAACACAATTCTTTCACTAAATAATTGGTTAGGATTGTAGAAACCTACCCATATTTGGGTTCGTAAACCATTAAAACAAGCACTATTATTCAAAAACCTAGCATCTTCGTGAACGTCACTAAAAGAATAGCACGCATTATTAATTTCACCTGTTTGTGAATAGTTGTCTGCGTCTTCTTCAAGATTAAAAATATTATAATTGCATCTATCTTCTCCCATAACCATAGATGTTAATTTTAATCCTCCAGAGGCAGCAGCTATACCAGGTACTGGAATTGCTTGTACTAAATCGCCCAAAGAGTTTAAAAGTTCTTGGTTTTTACCCAAAAGCGTTACTCTTATTGCGACTTGAACCGTTCCTCTTGGTAGTTCAACACTACGAGAAGTTCTTTGCTGCGCACTTAACTTAAAATCCTCTTTTGTATATTGTCCCAAAGTATTGCTACCATTCGCTTTAGTATTAGCAACTCTATTAGGTGATACTCCAGTACCTGAATTAGATTGTCGATACTCAGTTTTAGGTGGTCTTTTCGCAAGAGCTTGTCCAAAAGATAACGAAATTTCTATAAATAGAAAAATAGGTAGAATGATGTATTTCATATTGATAAGTATTTATGTAAAAATTGATAGTTTAATTAAATAAAAATTGATAATGACAGTAAATGCCTATTGCACCCCACAAATATACGCCATTTCCAAAATAAAAAAAATATTTTCATAATAAAAACAAAAAAAGACTGCCAGTGTTTCCACAGCGACAGCCTTTTTTTATTTTTATAGATACTTTTGTATCGTAAATTACGCTTCCAAAGCCAATTGTTTGGCTTTTGCGACTGCGTCATCAATGTTTCCTACCAAGTTGAAGGCTGCTTCGGGCAAATCGTCGTGTTTACCATCGATAATTTCGTTAAAGCCGCGAATAGTTTCGTTAATATCAACGAATACACCTGGCAAACCTGTAAATTGCTCCGCAACGTAGAACGGTTGCGACAAGAAACGCTGCACCCGACGGGCGCGGTTTACCACCTGCTTATCTTCTTCGCTCAACTCCTCCATACCCAAAATCGCAATAATGTCTTGCAATTCTTTGTAGCGTTGTAGCAAGTTTTGTACGCGCAACGTGCATTTGTAATGCTCTTCGCCGAGCGTCGCCGCGTTCAAAATCCGCGACGTAGAGTCCAAAGGATCTACGGCAGGGTAAATCCCTAACTCCGATATTTTACGGTTGAGTACGGTCGTCGCGTCCAAGTGCGCAAAAGTAGTAGCGGGAGCCGGGTCAGTTAAGTCATCGGCAGGTACATAAACCGCTTGTACTGAGGTGATTGAGCCGCGTTTGGTAGAAGTGATGCGCTCTTGCATCAAACCCATTTCGGTAGCCAAAGTAGGCTGATAACCCACCGCCGAAGGCATACGACCCAAAAGTGCCGATACTTCCGAACCCGCTTGCGTGAATCGGAAGATATTATCGATAAAGAATAAGATGTCGCGACCGCCAGCAGGGTCAGACTTGTCGCCGTCGCGGAAGTATTCCGCAATCGTCAAACCTGTAAGCGCAACCCGCGCACGCGCACCAGGAGGCTCGTTCATCTGACCGAACACCAACGTCGCTTGCGATTTTTTGAGTTCCACTTTATCCACTTTTGATAAGTCCCAGCCGCCTTCTTCCATGCTGTGTTTGAACGCGTCGCCGTAGCGAATTACGTTCGATTCTATCATTTCACGCAAAAGGTCGTTGCCCTCACGGGTGCGCTCGCCTACGCCTGCAAACACAGACATACCGTCGTAACCTTTCGCGATATTATTAATCAACTCCATAATCAATACGGTTTTGCCTACGCCCGCACCGCCAAACAAACCAATTTTACCGCCCTTAGAGTACGGCGCGATAAGGTCTATCACTTTGATACCTGTAAACAATACCTCCGACTCGGTCGATAGGTCTTCGTAAGCAGGTGGATTGCGGTGAATAGAATACCGCTCGCCGCCCGCAGGGATATTGCCCATGCCGTCGATAGCGTCGCCAACCACGTTGAACAAACGACCACGAATCGCGTCGCCCGTAGGTACAGAAATCGGCGCGCCCGTATCTATAACCTCCATGCCGCGCATCATGCCGTCGGTAGAGTCCATCGATATCGTCCGCACGCTATCCTCGCCCAAGTGACGCTGACACTCCAAAATGATAACCGACCCGTCGGGGCGCGCTACTGTCAAGGCGTTATTGATTTTCGGTAATTTAGCACCGCTACCCGCGAAGCTCACATCGATAACCGCACCGATGATTTGTTTAATTTGACCGTTTGCCATTATATCAGCTATTTTTTATTAACTATTTTTAAATACACTACTATATATAAGGTGTATGCTTTTTGCAAAACGTAACCTCTAAATTTGCCGCAAAGGTAAGGCATTTTTATTTATTATTAAGCTATTTTATGAAAAAAAATATTTTTATTTGGTAAATTGTATTTTTGGATAAGGTTTTCAGATATAAATTTTGAATGTAATGGATTTTAACCCTATTTTTTGAAACAGGGATTGGCGGTAATTTATTCCGCTATCCACAAAAAAATCCAATTATAAATAAAATGGCATGTTACTTTGAGCGGAATAAATTACCGCTCTCCCAGCATATTGCACCATATATTATATTACTATAAAATTGCGTTGTATCTTTGGCACAAAATAAGTATTATAATTATAACAAAAAAATCAAATTACATTTATATTTAATATGATAAACGGATTGAAAAAACTACTATTCTGCTTAGTCGCAACGATTTTTATGGGTCACGCGGCGCACGCCGACGACGACAAAAACGGCATCGTCGTTTCGGGTAAATTTATGAACTGCACGGCGGCGGATAGCGTCCGTTTTTACGAGTACGACGGCATCGCCTTTCGGCAAATAGCGCAAGGCGCATGGACAAAAAAGGGCGATACGAGCGTTTTTAGCTTTACCTTACCCAAAAAATTGGTGCGCGGCATTTATTTTATTGGCACCGACCGCAATAATATACGGAGTTTTATACTCGGCAACGAGCGGCAGGCGAGCGAAAAAAACATCGTTTTCGCAGGTGAATGCACGCAGTTTAACCGCTCGAGCATTTCGGGTTCGCCGTACAATACGCGGTTTGAGCAATTGATGCAACAAATGGCGCAAATCAATCAGCAAGGCATGCAGGTAATCGGCGAATTTCGCGCCGCAAACGGCGATACCGTAAAGCTCAATAAAGCGATATTCGCACTACGCGCCTTAGACAAACAAAAACTCTCGACCTTAGATAGCACCAATAAATACGATAGTTTTATGCAAAAAACAGCCGCTTTGCGCACCTATATCAGTTGGTATTGGGACAAAAAAGGCTACACCGACGAGATACAGTATTTTGGCAACGAGTTTTTTCAGTTGGCGGATTTTAAAGATGTGACGTGGCTCGAGCGTATGCCGTTGCTTGCCGACGCTTTCCGCGAATTTACGCAAAACGTATCGCAAATCGGTATGGACGGCGAGCGACAACGCGCCTTTATAGAAAAACAATTGGCACGCATCGCACCGAATACCCGCGCTTATAAAACGGCACTTTCGGGCGTTTTGCAGGGCTATATAGACAAAGACCCGACCAATTTCGTCTATTTTGCGGATAAATGGCTCAAATTGTACCGCAAAGAAAACAAGGATATTGTCCCGTCTATCGAGCAGCGTGTAGCTTCGCTTCGCTCGCAAATCATCGGTGGCGCAGCACCCGAAATAAAAATGGCAACGCCCGACGGCGGCACTTACGCGCTCTCGCAGATGAAAGGCAAAATCGTTTTGATAGATTTTTGGGCTTCGTGGTGCGGTCCGTGCCGCAGGTCGATGCCTGAAGTAAAAGGCATTTACGGCAAGTACAAAGACAGAGGTTTTGAGATATTGGGCGTAAGCCTCGATAAAGATAACGCGGCTTGGTTGGCAGCGATAAAAGCGGATAATCTGCCTTGGAAGCACGTCAGCGACCTCAAATTTTGGCAGTCCGAAGCCGCGCAAACCTACGGCGTGACCTCTATTCCACACACCGTTTTGGTGGATAAAAACGGCAATATCGCAGCGCGCAACTTGCAAGGCGCGGCATTAGAGCAGAAAATAGAGGAGTTGTTGGCGAAGTAATAAGAAAGCGATATTACGCAGTGGTTATTTATATTGTGATAATAGTTCTAAGTGTTATTGTTTTCCGGGAATGAAAATAAGGTCGATGGCTTAGGGGTTGGGCGACCGACCTATTAGAATTGTCGGCGGGAACGGAGTATAAAAAGGTGATAAACAGCGCACTGTTCGAAGCTGTGACCATTTGGGAACAGCAAGTTTGGGCTGTGTTCCCTTTTTCTGCGGAGAGTAGCCTGACAAGTCTAATAAGTCTTGATTTTTTGGTTCTTTTTTATCAAGAAAAAAGAACAAGAAAAGAAGAAATGACCCGTTTGTATAATATCAAAATAAGCCATTAATTGAAACAAATGAAATATATCTTAATATGTTTTTGTTGGCTAATAGCGACAGCCGCCGTAGCGCAAAAAACAAAAAAACTCGCCGAACGAATGCAGGAAAGCGAAGTACTGCAACAAGAGCGATTTATCGCTGCGGTACGCGAAAAAGTGCTGGGCAATAACGAGGAAGCGAGCCGCAGACTCGAGGAACTAGCAGGCGACGCGCCCAAAAACGCACCTATTCATTTTGAGTGGGCGACGGTTTTGTATAGTTTGAAACAAAAGGAAAAATCGCTCTTGCAAGCTAAAGAAGCCTATGGTTTAGACCCCGAAAACAAGGTTTTTGGGCAGTTTTACGCGGAGCGATTGGACGACAAAGCGGACTACAAAGGCGCGGCACTGGTGTATCAAAACCTAAGCAAAACGTTCCCGAACGACAAGGATATGTATATGCAGCAAGGCTTGATGTCGGTGAAAGCAGGCGACACCGAAAACGCCCTGAAAGCTTTTAATACCTTAGAAACTAAGCTCGGGCTGAACGAAGAAACGACGCGTCGAAAGTTCCTTTTATTTGTTGCCTTAGGCCAACAAGAAAAAGCGGCGAACGAGTGGTTGCGGCTGATAGAAAAGTTCCCGAACACGGTAGAATATCGACACGAGTTAGCTAATTTTTATACTACGACGGGCAGCTCCGCGAAAGCGATGGAAGTGTATCAAGCGATACAAAAAATCGCGCCGTCCGACCCGCAAGCAATGTTCGCACTCACCAAAGACGCGGGCAAAAAAGGCGACGAAGTGGCGTTTTTGCAGTCGCTGCGCGGTATGTTTGCGCGCACCGACATCACCGTCGACAACAAGATAAAACAGCTCGCGCCGTACTTGGATTTGATGACTCCGCAGACCGAACCGCGCCTCGCGGCAGAGGTACTGAGCTGCGCGCGCAGCCTCGCCGATACGCACCCGAAAGACGCGCAAGCGCAGAGTTTTTATGCCGATTTATTGTACAAAAACGGACAGAAAGAAGCCGCGTTGCCTGTGTTTTTACGTTCCGCAGAAGCGGATAAAAAACGGTTTTACCCTTGGCAATTTATATTGATTATACTCACCGAAACCAAAAATTTTGACGAGTTATTGAAGCAATCTGACCGCGCAATGGATTATTTCCCTAATCAGCCCTTAGTGTATTATATGAGCGGCGTTGGTTTATACCAAAAAGAAAAATACAAAGCCGCCGCCGATATGTTTACAACCGCAGTACCGATGTTGGGCGCAAACTCTACGATGCGGCAAGATGTACAGCATCAACTCGGGCGCAGCTATACGCAGCTCAAACAGTACGATTTAGCCGAAAATGCTTTCGCGAACGCGCTGGCGAACGGTGGTAACAAGGACGCGGGCGTACTCGAGCATTACGGCGATTTGCAGTTTTTGCAAGGCAGAACCGATGCAGCAATGCAAAATTGGCAAAAAGCACAAACCGCAGGTAACAAAAGCGATGCTTTGCGCAAAAAAATTAGCGACAAGCGGATTGAGTAATTATCTAAAAAAACAGCCATGAACCACACACAAACTATCCGCGCCGAAGCCCTCCGTTTGGGCTTCGATTGGGTTGGTTTTGCGCATGCGGAGCGCATGGACGCGGAGGCGCGCCGCTTGGAAACGTGGCTCAATAAAGGTTTTCATGGCGAAATGAAATACATGGAAAACCATTTTGAACTGCGCATCGACCCGACGAAATTGGTGGACGGCGCGCAAACCGTCGTGTCGCTGATGTTCAATTATTACACCGACGAAACGCAAGCTGACGCTGCCGCGCCCAAAATATCAAAATACGCCTACGGCACTGATTATCACTTGATTATAAAAGAAAAACTACGCGAACTCCTCGATTTTATCCGCGCTACGGTGGGCGAAGTGAACGGGAGATGCTTTGTGGATAGCGCGCCTGTATTGGAACGCGACTGGGCGCAGCGCGCTGGCGCAGGTTGGATTGGCAAAAACACGCTGCTCATCAATCCGCGCAAAGGCTCGTACTATTTCCTCGCCGAACTCATTATCGACCTCGCGCTCCCGCCCGACGACCCGATGCGCGACTATTGCGGCACTTGCACCCGTTGCATCGATGCCTGCCCGACCGACGCTATTTCGCCAAGTGGCTACTTTATGGACGGCTCTAAGTGCATTTCTTACCTCACTATCGAGCTGCGCGACGCGATACCCAATGCCTTCAAAGGCAAAATGGACAATTGGGCGTTTGGCTGCGATATTTGCCAAGCGGTATGCCCGTGGAATCGGTTTGCGACGCGGCATCAAACGCCCGCGCTTGAGCCGCACCCCGACCTCCTCGCAATGTCTGCCGCCGACTGGACAGAACTCACAGCCGACGTTTTCGGGCGAGTGTTCAAAAAATCTGCCGTGAAGCGGACAAAATTAGCAGGTTTGCAACGCAATATTCGTTTTTTAGAATAATTGTATTACCTTTGCATCGTAATAAAGGAGAGGTGGCCGAGTGGTCGAAGGCGCACGCCTGGAAAGTGTGTAAACCCCAAAAGGGTTTCCAGGGTTCGAATCCCTGTCTCTCCGCCTAATAAAAAAGCACTCTGAACGGTAGGTTTGGAGTGCTTTTTTTGGTTGAAAAAAATGTTTTTGTTTCAAAAAAAATGATGTAACTTTGTGGTTTGAAATGCGATATAAGTAGAAAAGGGTTGGTAAACAATTGTGATAAAAAAGCGTAAGGAATATTACAAAAAATAGTAGTAATTAATTTTAAAGCAAAACAAATGGAAAAAAAAGCCGCAAATAACAATTTACATTCAGCAAAAACAAATAAGAAAGACGAGTTTTATACCCAAATTTCTGACATAGAAAAAGAGCTGAAACACTACAGAAACCACTTTAAAGATAAAGTGGTTTTGTGCAATTGCGATGATCCTTTTGTAAGCAATTTTTTTAAATATTTCGGACTCAATTTTGACAAATTGGGGTTAAAAAAGCTGATTACGACCTGCTATAAGAGCCAAGAACGCGACTTTTTCAGTAAACACGATTCTGAAAAAGCAATTTGGCTGGAATATACAGGAGATAGAAATGGAAATAGCATACCCGACCCCGAAGAAATTGGTATAAAATATTTTCAAGGTGATGGCGATTTTCGGAATAAAGAATGTATTGAACTTTTAAGAGAGGTTGATATTGTGGTCACAAATCCGCCATTTTCTCTTTTTAGAGAATATGTGGCGCAATTAATTGAACATGATAAGAAATTTGTAATCATAGGACACCAAAACGCAATTACTTACAGAGAAATTTTTCCTTTAATAAAAGAAAATAAATTGTGGTTAGGTTTTGGTTTTAATAGAAATATGGCACATTTTGTAAGTAAACATTATGTTGATTATGCCACTGACCTTGACCACAAAGAAGGCATGATAAGGGTATCAGGCGTTGTTTGGTACACTAATATGGATATTGATAAACGTCACGAAGATTTAATACTTTACAAAAAATATACGCCTGAAGAATACCCAACGTATGATAATTATGATGCAATAAATGTGGATAAAACAAAAGATATTCCAATGGACTATGCAGGCATAATGGGCGTTCCAATTACCTTTATGGATAAATACAATCCTGACCAATTTGAAATAATTGGACAAATGGTAACAACAAAAATAGATGAATTTAATTTTGGCTACCCCTATGTAAATGGTGCAAAGATTTATGCACGAATTTTAATCAAAAACAAAAAAATATGAAAATAGAACTCAAAGAAATCACAATTCAAGAATTATCAAAAGACTTTCAAGACAACAACGAAAATGGCGTAGTTGGTTTTGGTGGTAAATTGGATATTCGTCCACCCTATCAGCGTGAATTTATTTATAAAGACAAACAACGTAGTGCCGTCATCAATACTATTACAAAAGACTTTCCTTTGAATGTGATGTATTGGGCAGTGCGGGATGACGGAACTTTTGAAGTGATAGACGGACAGCAAAGGACTATCTCAATTTGTCAGTATATCAATGGTGATTTTCTCTACGAGGACAGATATTTTCATAACCTAAAAGCGGACGAAAAAGAGCAAATATTAGACTATAAACTCATGGTGTATTTGTGCAGTGGCACAGAAAGCGAAAAACTGGAATGGTTTAGAACCATAAACATAGCGGGCGAAAAACTAACTGACCAAGAATTGCGCAACGCTGTATATACGGGTTCGTGGGTAGCAGATGCAAAACGATATTTTAGTAAAATTGGCTGTGCTGCGTTTGGGATCGGTAGCGATTATGTGAGCGGCTCACCGATTAGACAAGAATATTTGGAAACTGCCATTGATTGGATTTCGGAAAATAAGATTGAACAGTATATGGCAACACATCAGCACGACCCAAACGCAACAGCTTTGTGGTTGTACTTTCAGTCTGTAATTAGTTGGGTTAATGCAACTTTTACGGTAAAACGTAAAAAATTTATGAAAGGTATTGCGTGGGGCTTGCTTTACAATAAATATAAAGATGTCGTTTATGATACCAAAGCGATTGAAGCAGAAACCGCTAAACTGATTGCAGATGACGACGTAGAGAGAAAAAGTGGAATTTATGCCTATATTTTGACCAGAGACGAACGGTATTTAGGTATTCGTACTTTCTCTGACAGCCTAAAACAAAAGGTTTACGAAAAGCAAAATGGTAATTGTATAGTATGCAAAAAGCATTTTGATATTGCAGCAATGGAAGGCGACCATATCACGCCTTGGCACGAAGGCGGTAAAACCGTAGAGGCAAACTGCCAAATGTTATGCAAAGAAGATAATCGACGAAAAGGTGGGAGATAATAACCAAAAAAGTGAATCAATGAAAGTAATCATTCCACCAATAAAAAGTCAGGGCATAAAAACCAAGTTAGTTCCATGGATTATGGAGCTTGCGCCAAAGGGGACAGGAAAATGGATAGAACCGTTTTTGGGAACGGGCGTAGTGGCTTTCAACTCGGGCTATCAAGAAGCAATTTTGAATGATACGAACCCGCATATCATTAATTTTTACAAGCGCATTCAAGATAAATCTATCAATGCGCCGTTGATGAAACAATACTTGGAGCAAGAAGGCGAGCTATTAAGTAGCGCAAAAAATGATGGGTATGAACATTATTTAAAGGTGCGTACCCGTTTTAATGGCGGCGAATTTTCGCCCTACGACTTTATTTTTCTCTCTCGGGCGGGTTTTAATGGAATGATGCGATTTAATAATAAAGGAAATTGGAATATCCCATTTTGTAAAAAACCAAACCGTTTTGCACAAGCATATATCACAAAAATAACTAATCAAGTTGCGAACGTTGCCCAAATTATTCAGGCAGAACCAAAGTGGCTATTTCATAATAAATCTTTTGCCGAAATTATCCCTTTGGCAACAGAAAAGGACATTATTTACTGCGATCCGCCTTACTACGGCAGATACGTCGATTATTATAATGGCTGGACAGAAAAAGATGAAGCTCTTTTATTTCAGTTGCTGAGTGAAACAAAAGCAAAATTTGTACTTTCAACGTGG
>JAYWGJ010000355.1:0-1741 GCA_043778315.1 Saprospiraceae bacterium
GGTGGACGACATCGAGGACGAGCGTATTCGCTACAAATGGGAAAATACCGACGACCCTGACGAGTATTTGGAGTTCAAAATGAGCAAATCGAGCATTACGAACGAAACGATATTAGAAATCAACGATTATTGCGACTCGGACGATGTGCATACGCAAAAACAGCTTTGGCACTCGCAAATAGAGGAGCTACGCCGTGCCGTAGGTGGTTAGCATCATACAGCAAATTTTATACCTAATTCTGCATTTGCGCGCTATTTACGCCAAATATATTTATGCTATATTAGATAAAAAAAATATATTATTTTAGTAAGGATTGATTTTTAAGGTATTTACAATGAAAAAAACCGCATCTTTCTATAAAAGATGCGGTTTTTTTGTTTAATTTTTCTACTCTTCTGCACCTTCAAACTGCTTTTTCAGTTCCGCTATTTTGAGATTTAGTTTCTCTATTTCGGCTTCGGTAGCGGCGATGCGCTCCTTTTTTTCGGCTATCCAGCCTGTCACATTTTCTTTAAACGTGTCGCTTTGCGCCGATATAAGTTTGTCGTTCAGGTCGTTGAGTTCGGTATTCATGATACTCAAAATATTTTCTTTGCGGCTGCATTTTTCTATCAGCACCTGCAAAAAATCGTATTGCTTTTTCTCCCATTCTTCGTTGCGCTTTTTGCGCTCGCTTTCGCGTTGTTTATACGCCAATTCCTGCGCTGCCTTGTGCGTGTCCCACGCCGCGCCGAGTGCCACCGATACCGCATCAAAAGCGGCACGAATGCGCTCGCCGTCTTCGCGGAGTATATCGGGACGGTGCGTATTATAGGCTTGCCGCGCCTCCGAGAGTAACTGACTGCGGTATTTGAGCGGTTGCAAAACGGCAGGGTCTTGCAGGTTGTCGCTCACTACTTTGCGGTCGGGGTGTGCTTGCTCAGCTTGCGCAATTATCTGATTAGCAAGGGTTTGCGAACTTAGATTTTTTGCCTCCCAAGCCGCATTTTTGGCTGCTTTTGTTTCGTTGTATGCTACGCGATACACGTCGTTTTTGACTTTCAGCTCCTCCACCAATGCTTGATGCCGCGCCCACTGCTCGTCTTTGCGCTCGCGCGTTTCCCAGCGATGCGCCTTAAAACCCGCGCCTATCACTTTCACCAAACCCCACATTTCGGCGAAATCGTCGCCCGTAAGCGGCGCGTCGCTGTGCAGTTGCTTCTCGAACCAGTCTATCTGTTGTTCTACGAATAAATATTCCATTTGTTTGATTTTGAATTGAATTACGAAGCTAAAATAATACTATATTTCTGATTATTCTAAGCCGCTTCGTAGTCCGCGATAGTCTGCTCTACGAACTCTAACCCGAGGTTTAATTGTACGGCGATAGCCGCCGCGTCCGAGCCTTTGAGGTAAAGTTTGAGAATTTTGGCGGCGAGTTGCTTGCCTTCCGCTTTGCCTTTTGCTTCGCCTTCCGCTTTGCCTTTTGCTTCGCCTTTTGCTTTGCCTTCTGCTTTGCCTTTTGCTTCGCTATTGATAAACATTTGCTGTAAAGTACTCATATAATTGGATTTAGATTGTGATAATTCACTGATTTTTTGTACTACCTCGTCGGGCGAAACTTCGCTGTGCGCGAAGGTGTAATGAAAAATAACCTGCGACACACTCTACTGGACAAAACTTTTTTTAACTAAAGTGTTAGTTTGAAAAAGGCAATATTTATTTGAATAAATGTCACAAAAAATAGATTTATCTGTGTAA
>JAYWGJ010000356.1:0-1737 GCA_043778315.1 Saprospiraceae bacterium
TGAGCCACTTTTAGGGAAAGGTTTATTGACTAACGAAGGCGAGTTTTGGAAAAAACAACGCCGACTAATTCAACCTGCTTTTCATAAAGGCAGATTAGAGGAAGTAGTGCGCATTTCTGCCGAATGTACGCAAGAATTAATCAATACGC
This sequence comes from Saprospiraceae bacterium, assembly GCA_043778315.1. GTDB lineage: Bacteria > Bacteroidota > Bacteroidia > Chitinophagales > Saprospiraceae > JBEEMU01. Next base: position 150 of record JAYWGJ010000356.1, read on the forward strand.
AGCTTAAAAACAAGATTGAGCCGTTTGATTTTGCCCGTGAAATGGTTGCCTTAACGATTGAAATAGTGACCAAAACTTTGTTTGGGGCTAACGTTTCCAAAGATGTAGAGGCTATTTGGGAAGGAATGAACTTTGTAAACAGAGCGGGGATTATGCGTATCAGAAATCCGTTTCAACCGCCTTTTTGGGTGCCTACACCGTCTAATTATAAGGTGCATAAAACAATAAAAACGATTAATAACGTCATGTTTGAGGTTATCGCTAACCGTCGAAAGGCTGTCACGCCTGTTAATGACGACCTCTTGCAGATGCTTTTGGACGTAGAGGACGCGGATACAGGCGAACGTATGTCGGATAAGCAAATCAGCGACGAAGTGAAGACCTTATTTGTGGCAGGACACGAAACTACCGTAAACGGTTTGACGTGGGCGGTGTACGAAATATGTCGCAACGCGGAAATATACACCAAATTAAAAGCGGAGATAACTGATATTTTGCAAGGCAGAACACCCACTTTTTTAGATTTGCCACAATTAAAATATGTGACGTGCATCATCAACGAAACACTGCGCCTCTACCCGCCTGCGTATGCTGTTCCGCGTCAAGCGATAAATGACGACGTGATTTTGGGCTATAAAGTACCCGCCAATATGAATATCGTAGTCAATATTTTGGCACTACACCGCCACCCAGACCATTGGGACGCGCCGCTAACATTTCGTCCTGAACGATTTGAGGATATCGACCTCAAAGGCGACCGCAAACACTTATACATACCGTTTGGCGCGGGTCCGCGTATCTGTATCGGCAATAATTTTGCATTGATGGAAATGAGTATTATATTGGTAATGTTGTTTCAACAGCTTGATTTTCGGCTAAAAGACACCTCCAAAGTAGAAGAAAACTTATACATCACACTCAAACCATCACGCGCCGTCATGGTGGAGGTTGTACATTAATTATAGTATAATACAGAAAATTATTCGCCCCAACGCGGCACATCTTGCAGGTCAAAACCTGCCAAATCCAATACTCTATCGGTAACGGTGCGTACAAGCGCGTCGATAGTTTCTGGGTGCGCGTAAAACGACGGCACGGCAGGACAAATAATTGCGCCTGCTTCCGTCACCGTTTTCATATTATTAATATGTATCAAACTGAGCGGCGTTTCGCGGGTCACTAATATCAGTTTTCGCCGTTCTTTTAGGATAACGTCAGCAGCACGAGTGAGCAAATCGTCGGAGATGCCAGCCGCAATTCGCCCGAGCAAACCCATCGAACAAGGGCATACCAGCATCGTATCAAACTTCGCAGAGCCGCTCGCAAAAGGTGCCATAAAATCTTTTTTGCTGTAAAAACGGAACGGATAATTGGTGTAATCCGTGTTGCGCAACTCGTACTCCCAATTGAACTTCGCGTTATCCGACATCACAACGCCTACTTCCGCGCACTGTTCGCCGAGCGCAACCAGCGTATCCAATAATATTTTGGCATAAATAGAGCCACTCGCTCCACCTATCGCCACCACAATCTTTCGTTTTTGCATTATTTTGGTATAAATTAAAAGTTAAATTTTGTTTTTTGTCTT
>JAYWGJ010000357.1:0-4717 GCA_043778315.1 Saprospiraceae bacterium
GGGCGAAGGCATCAGCCGACACTTATTGCAACGCTCCGACCGTTGTTTCAAAATACCGATGGGCGGAACGATTGACTCGTTCAACGTGTCCGTCGCGACAGGAATGGTACTCTACGAAGCGGCGCGGCAACGCATGAATAAAGCGAAAATGGAGTAAATATTTTTTATTAAAGAACGTAACTCCAAAGGAGTTAAACGGGCACAGGTGCAACCTACTGTACAAGACGTTTTGATATTATTATCCGTAGGTTTCACCTACGGCTACGCACGTTCAGCCCTATTTAGGGTTACATTTTCTACAAAATTTATCGCGAAAATATACCGCAAGGCTGCTATATTTATACGATTAATATCGATAACGAGCAGATTAGTAAAGGTGAAATTGTAGTGGAATAGGTAAATTTATAATCAAATAATTATAAAAATACTCCTTAGCGTCACAAAAAACAAGAATTCATGGCTGCTAATGTGTAGGCGCGAGTTTTTGTGTATTTATACAATACTAATAAAGTATAACTAGCTATAAATGAGCAGTTTGATTCTTATGCAGTAATGTTTAAAAGCAATTGTGCGCAGTTTACAGCTTAGGCAGAGGTGTGTAACAATATTTATAGGTATTTCAGAGTTTATGTATATTTCTATAAAAATAATTATACATTGTGATTAGTTCAGATGTGGTCAAATTCTGCCTCGCACTAATCTGAGAAACTAAAGAGTACCTGAATATTAATTGAATTTTTGTTATTTGCTCGTTGGCATATCCGATTTTAAACCAAATTTCAAAATAAGAGAACATTTTTAAATTTAACTGATACCACCTATTCATTACGTTGTAAAATCCTAAAAAAACCTTTTTTACGTTGTAATTTGTAAGTAATTCACGACTTATATCATTAAGCCAAACTTATTTCATAATTTTGTGGTTCAAGGCGGTATCCGCCAATATTCAAACAAATTATAATATGAAATACATCTTTTTTTTACTACTTTTAGTAAGCAACGTCGCTACCGCGCAACTCACCGTGACCGCCACCCACACACCCGTCACTTGCAACGGCGGAGGAGCCGGCACCGCTACGGCTATAGCTACAGGCGGCACTGCGCCGCGCACTTATCTTTGGGACGACGGGCAAACGACCGCTACCGCTACCGGGCTGACCGCCGTTAGCCACTGCGTCACCGTCACCGACGCGCTCAACGCGACCGCAAGTACCTGCGTCACCGTCACCGAGCCGCCCGTTTTATTCGTCAATATCGCTGTCACACCCGTCTTGTGTTTTGGTGGCAATAGCGGCACCGCGACCGCTACGCCCGCAGGCGGCACTGCACCTTATGTTATATACAGTTGGAGCAGTATCACCACGTCTAATACGCCCGTTATCAACACTTTACCTGCTGGAACTTACACCGTCACTGTCACGGATATTAACGGTTGCACCGCTTCGCAGAGCGCGACAGTCACACAGCCGACCGATATTAGCATACAAATGAACAAAATCGATGTCACTTGTTTTGGTGGCAACAACGGCGCAGCTCAAGCAGTCGCTACGGGCGGCGCAAGCAATTTTACTTATATTTGGAGTACCAATCCTGCGCAAATTGGCGGCATAGCCACGATACTACAAGCGGGCGTGTACACCGTCACCGCTACCGACCAAAATAATTGCATCAAAACAAACTCGATAGCTGTACTGCAACCTACGATTATCACCGTTCAAACTATACCTACACCCGTCAGGTGTTTTGGCGGACAAAATGGCAGTATTCAAGCCGCACCAAACGGTGGAACGGGTACGTTTACCTACCTTTGGAGCGACCTCGGTGCGCAAAATACCGCTACCGCTATCGGCTTACGCGCCGATATTTACACCGTAGTTGTCACCGACCAAAACAACTGCAGCGTCACCGCACGCGATACCGTCAAAACGCCCGAACCTTTAGTTTTAAACACTTCCGCCGTCAATACACGGTGTAATGCGAGCAACGACGGTAGCATGAGCGTAGCCGTCACGGGCGGCACTACGCCGTATTTATACCTATGGAATACCACCCCAAACCCAAATACGAACGCAAGTGTAGTCGGTTTGGTAGAAGGCAGTTATACGGTCATTGTGACCGATAAAAATAATTGTACCGCTTCCGCGCCAACACAAATCAGTTCGCCTGCCGCTTTTTCTAATAATATCAATCTGCAAACCGTTTCCTGCAAAGGGGGCAGCAACGGCAGCGCGTCGATATCTAATATGACGGGCGGAACTGCACCTTATACTTATGTGTGGCAAACTACGCCGCCGCAGCCTGATGCTATCGCAACGGGTTTAGTAGCAGGGATTTATGCGGTTTCTATTACAGATATTAATAATTGCAATACCGTACAAACGGTCACTATCACGGAGCCGCAGACGAGCGTTTCGGCAACCGTAACGACTACCGAAGTGCGCTGCAACGGCTTGTCAGACGGCACGGCGAGCGTCGTCGCGAGCGGCGGAACAGTCACAAGTACAACGACTTATATTTATCAATGGAGTACCGCGCCTGTCATACAAAATACAAATATGGCGATTGGGCTTGCGCCTAATATTTACACTGTGACGGTGACGGACGCGAGTAGTTGCAGCGCGACGGCTTCGGGCGAAGTGCGGGAAGTTGCGCCCGTCACCGCGTTCTTGGTGAGTAGCACACCGCCGACTTGTAATAACGGGCGCGACGGCATCGCAAATCTTATCGGTAGTGGCGGACACCCGCCCTACACGTTTATATGGGCGACTACGCCGCCACAAATCGGCGCGACTGCCAATAATCTGCTCGGCGGCGGAACGTACAGCGTGACCGCAACCGATGCGAACAGCTGCACGGGTTCGGGCAGCATCACCGTTCCGAATCCTATTCCCGTAGCCGTCACGGCGACCGCTAACTCGGTGGCTTGTTTTGGTACACCTACGGGCAACACGACTGCGAATATCATCGGCGGCGTACCGCCATATTTATATATTTGGAGCGGCGGCAACGCGACAGGACAAACAACCGCTACGGCTACGGGTTTGACCGCAGGCAACTACTTAGTGACCGTCACGGACAGTAAAGGCTGCTCGGGAACGGCATTGAGTAGCGTTATTTCGGTAAGTACGCTAAATGTGACAGCCAAAGTTGATAATGTTTTGGCTTGTCGCGACGGAGCAATCGGTGGTATTTCTGCTAACGCAACTGGTGGCGTAACCGCCTACAAATACGCATGGAGCGATGCGAGCAACAGCACAACGGCTGCCGTTGCTAATCTAACCGCAGGTACTTACACCGTCACGGTGACGGACGCGAACGGTTGCTCTACGCTCGCAACGGTCACGCTCGACAACCCGAGTGCCTTAGTTGTCACGCCTCAAATCACGAATACCAAATGTTACGGCTACACCGACGGACGTATCACGCTGAACGTCGCAGGCGGCGCAACGCCTTATATTTATAGTTATAACGGCGGACGTTCGTTTATTGGCAACCCAAATCTGGTAGGTGTAAAAGCGGCAGCGTACCCGATAGTGGTGCGCGACGCGCTCGGTTGCGAAAAGCGAGATACCGTTTTTGTAGATGAACCGAGCGAGCTACAAATAGACGCAGGCGCAGACCAAAGCGTAGAGTTTGGCGATGTGGCAACGGTTGTTGCCGTACCGTCCGCGTCGGCAGGTATTGCTTACACTTGGGTTTCTAACCCTACCGATACGCTCCTGAAACTACAAAATTTGAATACTATTGTGGTCACACCAAAATCAGATACCCGCTATTTTGTGACTATAAAAGATGCCGCAGGCTGCACCGCCTCGACTGGCGTATGGGTGCGCGTGATGAACATGCGCCGCGTTTTTGTGGCAACTGCTATCACGCCTAATAACGATAATGTAAACGACATACTATTAGTACAAGGGGGGCGCGGCTCAAAAACGGTGCGTTATTTTCGCGTTTTCAACCGTTGGGGCGAAATGGTGTACGAAGCGAAAGACGCGCCGCTCAACGACCCTGCTTTTGGCTGGGACGGAACGTATAAAGGGCAGCGATTGACGGGTTCGGTCGTCAGTTGGGTCGCCGAAATAGAGTACACCGACGGGCAGTTGCAGTTGTTTAAAGGCGATGTGACGGTGCTGTAAATGGAAATATTAAAGATAAGAATACCAATATTTCGCTTCGAGATATTGGTATTCTTTTGTAGTTAGCGATAATAAATCGACCTAGATTTTTTTATCTACAAACTTTGTACTAATTTTTTTTGTTTATTTGTTTATAATACTTACATTTGTTGCCAATAAAAAACATATATGAATTTTTTTAAATATCAAGTTTATTTTTGCTTATTTGTTGCCGCTATCGGTATGAATAGCTGCGTCGTGCAAGACCCCTATACTGGCGTTGCACCTGGAATGTGGCGCGGCGTGCTGTATCTGGAAGGCAAGGAGATTTCGAAGATAAAAACATCGACGAAGGACGATTTTTCTGAGCAATATGTGGCAGGTCAGTTGCCCTTCAATTTTGAAGTGGTTTACGATAGTAAAGACAAATTCCATATCGATATTATTAATGGTAGCGAACGCATCAAGGTCGATAATATCGAGTTTGGGCGCAACCGCTTCAAAGAACGGCGAGACACTTTACGCATGAATTTTCCGATTTATAACACGCATATCAGCGCGATTTTTGAGGATAAAGTGATGGAAGGCTGGTATGTACCTGC
>JAYWGJ010000358.1:0-1725 GCA_043778315.1 Saprospiraceae bacterium
TGCGGATTTTGAAGACTTCCCGATGTTCCCTTTCGGCGACGGCGGTATGATTTCTTTTGATGGCGAATTTGACGAGCCGACCGACGATATGAAAGGCAAATCCTTTCCTGTATTGGCGTTGCGCGGCATGGTTTTGTTTCCAAAAATACTCGGACCCGTGCCTGTTTCGCGCAGTATTTCGCTAAAAGCGGTACAAAAAGCGCAAAAAGAAGGGCAGCTTATCGCAATATTCACGCAGTCGAACCCAGCCGAGGACGAGCCAGGCGTGGAGGATATGCACCGCATCGGCGTGATGGCGCGGGTGTTGCGCGTCATCAAGGGCGACGGGCGCGATACGACGGTTTTACTGCACGCACAATACCGTTGCCGCTTGATTACGTTGAATAATAACGGCAAATTTTTGACGGGAACTATCGCGCCGTTGGTAGAAAAAGAGCCAAAAACGAAAGATAAAAAGCAGTTTTCGGTGTTGGTAGATATGGTTCGCGAGCGCGCAGAGCAGTTTGCGAATCAGTCGCCCGATATTCCGAACGGCGCGGAGGAGATGATTAGTAATATCAAAAACAACAGTTTTCTAATCAATTTCACGGCAAGTAACCTCAATATTGACTACGAAGCGAAGCAGCGATTGCTAAATATGCACACGCTCACGGAGCGCGGCGAAGCCGTATTGCGACAACTCAATCACGAGTTGGAGGTACTCGAGATGCGTGCCGAAATAGACTTCCGCACCCGTTTGGAGATGGACAAGCAGCAACGCGACTATCACCTCACGCAGACCATAAAAAGCATACAAGACGAACTCGGCGACGGTTCGCCTGCGCAAGACACCGACGACTTGGTGCTGCGCGCAAAAGCCAAAAAATGGTCTGCCGCTACGCAAGCCACGTTCGATAAAGAGCTAAAAAAACTCCGTCGCATGAACACCATGCAGCCCGATTATGGCATACAATTGAGCTACTTGGAAACGCTGCTCGACCTGCCTTGGGGTGCGGTTTCTGATGCCAATTTTGATATTGCGAAAGCTGAAAAACAATTGCAAAAAGACCATTTTGGTTTAGAAAAAATTAAGGAGCGCATTTTGGAGCATTTGGCGATTTTGAAGCTCAAAGGCGACATGAAAGCACCGATTATCTGCTTAGTTGGACCTCCGGGAGTGGGCAAAACGTCGCTCGGAAAGTCGATAGCGGCTGCGCTTGGGCGCAACTATCATCGCATAGCGATGGGCGGTTTGCACGACGAAGCGGAGATACGCGGACACCGTCGCACCTATATCGGCGCGATGCCTGGGCGTATCATTCAAGGTTTGAAAAAGATAAAAACAGACAACCCTGTTATCCTCCTCGACGAGGTGGACAAAATAGGGCGCGACCATCGCGGCGACCCGCAATCGGCACTGCTCGAGGTACTTGACCCTGAGCAAAACCACGCGTTTCACGATAATTACATCGATTTGGACTACGATTTGTCCAAAGTTTTGTTTATCGCTACCGCGAACAGCCTAGACGGCATCAGCTCTGCACTGCTCGACCGTATGGAGGTTATCCGCCTGAGCGGCTACACTATCGAGGAGAAAACGGAAATTGCTACACAGCATTTATTGTCACAACAAATCAAAAAACACGGCTTAAAAACCACTCAAATCAAGCTCAAACCTGCCGTTATCGCGCAGATTATACAAGGCTATACCCGCGAGGCGGGTGTGCGTGACTTGGATAGAAAATT
>JAYWGJ010000359.1:0-1719 GCA_043778315.1 Saprospiraceae bacterium
AAACTAAAAGAATGGGGGCTTGACCCCGCCAAAATAGCGGAGGAAGGTATGCACATCTACCTCACGCAGATTTTTGAGTACGGCTATTTTCATGCCGACCCGCACCCTGGAAATATATTAGTGCGCAGAGATGGCGTGCTGTGTCTGCTCGATTTTGGTATGGTCGGCAAGCTCAATCGGCGCGACAAATTCGCTTTTGCGGGACTGCTCGTCGGTATGGCGCAAAAAAACGCGAGCATGGCGGCAGCCGCTTTGCGCCGCTTGGCGGTAGAAGACGACATCAAAGATTACGGCGTTTTTGAGTACGAACTCGGCGAAGTGATAGAGGAGTTTTCTACGCAAAGCGTTGGCGAGGCGAACATGGCAGACAGCGCGCAAAAGCTGCAAAAAATCATTTTTGACAATAAAATGAAAGTGCCGGGCAGCGTCTTTTTGATACTTCGCGCAATGGCGATACTCGAGGGCATCGGTAAAGAAATACACCCCAATTTTTTGGTGTACGACTTCGTGCGTCCCTACGGTGCGATGCTCTTTAAGCAACAGCTTTCGCCCGACTACCTGCTCGAGGAAGGCTACCGTATCGGCTCGGAGCTGTGGTCGTTCGTGTCGGGTTTTCCGTTAGAAATCAAGGATATTTTGCGCAAAACGCGGCGCGGAACGCTCCTTTTCAATATAGAACACAAGGGGCATCAGCCCGCCGTCAATCAAATCACGAACACCATACAACGGTTCGCCTTAGTGATTTTGGCTTCCGCGATGATGCTCACGGCAGCTATTTTCGCGAACGCCGACCCCGAGGGTCATATGCGGATAATCGCTTGGCTGCTCCTGATTGCGGGTGCGGGCATCGGCGCGCTGACGTTCTTTTCTATACTGACGAATTTTAGAAAGTAAGGAAAAATCGCTTTTTTTTGTTTAAACAATCGGATTAAAACATTTAATCCCTTTTATTTTGATAAAATATTTGGTGTTTCGCGTGTAGATTTTAGCATTATACTCCAATGCTGTTGCGGCAATTATTACATCTCCGACAGACAAACTATATTTCTGACGCAACGAAGTTGCGCTATCAATAATCGTATCATTGATGGGAATTTGATGAAGGTTTCGGAACAAGGCTTCAAAATATTGCTTATCGTCCAAGGTTAGTTTATTATATCCCAAGACTTCAATTTTTGAAATACTTGATACAAAAGTATCTTTTTCTACAAAAAGTAGCCGCAAACTATGATGAACTTCGTTAGCAGAATAAATTAGGAGATTGCTGTCGATTATTTTCATCTTTCCAATGTGCGGTCTTTACGACTTTCTTCAAAGTCATTTACAAAAGCATCAAAATCATTTTTCTTAACGCCACGCATAATGATTTCCCAATCTTTTTGCTGTTGCAAATTGATAGTACTTTCATTTTTTTTAACAGGTTCAGACTCGATGGTAAAAAAAATACCTAACCGTTTAATGACTGGTGCTAAACTTTGCCAATCTTTTACATTTGGAATTTCTAATATTACTTGCATAGATTTTTATTTTAAATAATTGCACGATTCCAATTCTAATTACGATACAAAAATACGTTTTTTATTTTTAATTAAAATAAAAATTTTCTACTTAAGGAATGAAAAGAAAATAAAGGACTGAATATTGTCATGCAGAATTTTGAGTCAAAACAAGGCAGATTTGAGGCGCGATGCTGTGCATCGTAACGATAAATCTAACGCA
>JAYWGJ010000360.1:0-16670 GCA_043778315.1 Saprospiraceae bacterium
CGCGGATTATCAGGGCTGGGACGGCAGTTTTCGCGGGCAGCCTGCCGCCGCCGATGTCTATATTTATGTCGCGAAAGTGGAATACGCTACGGGCGCAACGGAAATATATAAAGGTGACGTGACATTAGCGCGATAAGCGATTACTGATTTAGATTACAACAAAAAAAAGCCGCAACCCTTACTCGGGCTGCGGCTTTTCTTATTGATTTTATTGTAAATAAAACAAAATTACATCTTCACTAACGACTGCGTCACCGCGAAGTTGTCGCCTAATATGCGCACATAATAGTTGCCGTTGATTAGGTTTTCGGTCGGTATAGCGATAGTATTAGTGCCTTCGGCGTAGCTGCTGCGGGTGCTGCTTGCTACTTTCTGACCGAGTGTGTTATACACCTCTACCATTATATTTTCGGTTTGTGGCAACTGCATTTGCGCTTGCGCGGTGTGTGCAGTTGGGTTCGGCGCGATAGTGAGCGCGTAGCCTTTCGGCAAACGGTTTTGCGTCGGCGTGCTGTACGAAGCTACTACGGTGAGGTTATCTACGGCGATTGCGTTGTCTGTACCTCTATCGTCTTTGTCCAAAAAGCGCAAGAAAAATTCTTGTCCTGGCGCGATGCTCACGGGTAGCGCGTAGCTCACGGTGGCGAAATTACCTGCCGCGTTGCCGTCTATTTTGCTCCCCGCAACGGTATTTGTGTTGTTCGGGCTTGGTGCGAATAGCTGCGGCACATCTACAAAACCAGCGGCCGTAGCGTCGGTGAGGTTGGCACCAACCAGATACGCCACAAAAATAGTGTCGCCGTTATTGCCAAAAACGCCACCTGTGGTAGTGCCGCCCTGACGAAACTGCTTCACCGTATAGTTGATATTTAGGCTGCTGATGTCGGTAGTGCCGTTGTTTTTCATACGCACGCCGTAGTTGATATTGCCTACGGCAACGCTGTTGAGGCAGCCGAGTGAACGGTCGTTCGCGCCGTTTACCGAGCCAAAACTATACAGTCCACCCGCGTTGCCGCTGCCGTCGCACACGCCGTATTTCAAGGCGGCAGCCACCGTCGAGGTGCTGTACGCGCTGTTCGTCACCTTCACATACCACGAGCCGAGCGTCGAGTTGTCCGTCCACGTCAGTGTGTTAATGCAAGTACCTGCCGCGTTAGTCGTATCGGCTAAGGTGTTAAAATTTTCGGTGTAGCTGCTCATGATGTTCGTGAAACTGATTTGCGCCATCGCCGTTAGGCTGCACGAAACAGCCAAAATTAAGGTAAAGATTTTTTTCATGTAAAAATGAATTAGAATTGATTTAAAATGATAATTATTTACGATTGGTTTTGATAAAATTTATTGATTTCGCTGCATTTTATTCTGTACGGGTTAAAACCCATACGCCCAGCCGCTTAAACCTCCGCTTCGTAGCCCTCCAATTTGTAGTCCTCGTCGGTGCGCCCGTCGCCCATCTGCTCGTCTTTATGCAGCGTATCGAACACGCCGCGTAGGCGGTACATCTCGTCGAGCGTATCGTCCAAATAGAAATTGATGGTCGGCATACGCCGCAACTGATGCCGCATTCGCGTAGCGAGGGCTTGTCGGATAGTATCGCTTTCGGCGGTAATCATATCCACCACAAACTGCTTGCCTTCGGTGTTATATACACTAAGGTAAATTTTGGCGAGCATGAGGTCGGGTGCCATTTTCACCTCCGTAACCGTCACCAAGGTCTGCACACCATATATATAGCCGCCTTGTAGTCGCAGCACTTCGCTTATTTCTTTTTGTAGGAGCGTGCCTACTTGCAATTGTCTTTTGGTTGCCATTTTTTATTTTTTTGTTAATATTTTTTTCACTGAATACTAATCATTAATCACTAAACATTAATCGTTAATCACTATCAAAGTGCTTTCCTCCGCCAAACGATGGCATCTACTTTTTTGTTTGCCAATCCTGCGGGGTCTTTCGGATTTGCGCCCAATTCAAAAAGATAGCCGATGTGGGATTGTGGCGCAAATAGATAAAATAAATCTACATCGTTTTTGTTCACCAAACCGCTACGCGCCGCTTTCACTTCCGCAAACGTCATGCCTACTTTTACGCCGTACTGGTCGGTCGCTTCGGGGTGATTTAAGGTTGCTTCGCTGATGTTAAAAGTGGTGTCGGTGCTAATACGGACTGTGCCGAAGCCGCGCCGCCATTCGCAATTGCTTTCGTCATTGTCCGAGTCAGTTTGCGTGTAAGTAAACCCCTTAAATTTGGTGCGCATCTGCTCTTCGGTAAGCACTATCGGCGCGGTGAAAGGCAGAAACGAAAACCCCGTTTCGCTTAGGCGCAACGACACATCTTTAGGCACCGCTGCACAATTATTTTTGGCATCTAAGGGACGAACCACGATTATTTTTTGGACTTGTAGTACGCTGTCGTAGTTCATCGCCATACCCAAACTATCTGCCGAAATAGCAATAGCACGCAGTTCTATATACGCACCTTGTAGGTTAGTTGCGCCCAATTTTTTTATTTCTGCCATCAACGCCTGTGTAGTGTCGGTGAGCAACATTAAGGCTTGCGTGTTGCAATCTACAAACTCGGTGACTTCGTCGTTTTTGGCAATCATGCCTCTGTACGTTCGGTACGGCGTTGCGGCAAGCCCTACCTTCGGGTCGCGCACACAACTACTCAAACTGTTTGTTATTATAATTATAAATAATAAAGCGAGGGAAAAGGTAAGTGATTTTGTGATTTTCATAAGGTTCTGATTAGGCATTTCGGGGTGTGAAAATGCTTAGGTTTTGGGATTGGATTACATAAGAAAACTGGTTCAAGATAATAAACAGCACACAAAAATACAACCTAAAAATGAAAAAAACAAATTGTTTTCAAATATATATAAACTAATATATATAAACTAATGGTGACTAACGGATTATATTACGTCATGCGATGCCATACAGCGCGTACCGCGATGTAAAGGTGCGCCCAAAGCGTCGCACCCAAGCCGTAGTGTTTTTGCATGATGTTAAACCGTCCTTGCAGCGAGGCGCGATGCCGCTGCTTTGACACGCCGCCGACCAAAAAATCAGCAAGTATCGCGTTCGTATTTGTGGTAGTTTTGGCGCGTCGGAGTACCGTTATCACCCAGTCTATATCCGCCGAAAGATTGTCGGTAACGTATGGCGGACAAAGGCTGCGGCGCGCCACAAACGCTTGATGGCACACCACCATTCCGTAGCGGAGCGACCGCCAATCGAGGGTTTCGGGTAGCTGCTGCGTCGTGCGTTCGCTGCGTGTCCCGAGCGGTTCGCGGCGGTCGTTCACGAGCGTCACCTCGCCAAAAAATACATCGGTCGGCGCGTCGGTGCTGTTGTATTTTGCCACCATTTTAGCAACGGTATCGGGCGTGTGCAGCGTGTCGCCTGCGTTCATAAACCAGACGAAGTCGCCTGTTGCGGCAAGCAAACCTTTGTTCATCGCATCATACAAACCGATATCTTTTTCTGTCACGAAATACGCCAACTCCGCTTGGTATTTTGCTATAATACCGAGCGTTCGGTCGCGGCTTGCGCCGTCGATAATCAGGTATTCTATATTCGAATAAGTCTGTTGAAGTACACTTTTTATGGTGTCTTCGAGTACCGCTTCGCCGTTGTAAACTACGGTTATTATGCTGATTTTCAGGGCGTTGATGGGTCGAGGATTTTTTTATGATGATAGTAAAATAAACCTTTACGAAGTTTCGAGGGCTTCGCAAAGGCGCGTAGTTTCCGCTATTTATTTTTTCATTTCTGCGTAATATTGATAGAAATAAGGAATGGTTTCGATGCCTTTATAAAAGTTGAATAAGCCGTAATGCTCGTCGGGCGAGTGAATAGCGTCGCTATCTAATCCGAAGCCCATCAACACCGATTTTAAGCCCAAAATCTGCTCAAATAAGGCGATAATGGGTATGCTGCCGCCGCCACGCGTCGGTATTGGCGTTTTGCCAAAAGTGGTAGTGAGTGCTTTTTCGGCAGCGCGATACTCGATGCTGTCGGTCGGCGTGAGGACGGGTTGCCCGCCGTGATGCGGCGTAACGACGACCTTCACGTTGGCAGGCGCGATGCTCAAAAAGTGGTCGGTAAATAGCTGCGTGACGCGGTCGGGGTCTTGATTTGGCACGAGCCGCATACTTATTTTGGCGAAAGCCTTAGCGGGCAAAACCGTTTTCGCGCCCTTGCCGATGTAGCCGCCCCAGATGCCGTTGCAGTCCAAAGTAGGGCGTATAGATGTGCGCTCGATGGTGGTGTAGCCTGCTTCGCCCCACACGTCGCCGAGTTCGAGGTCGGCTTTGTAAGCATCGATAGAAAACGGCACTTTATTGAGTGCTTCGCGCTCCGCCGCCGTCAAATCTACTACATCGTCGTAGAAATTTTTGATGGTAATATGATTGTTTTCGTCGTGTAGCGACGCTATCATTTTCGCTAAAATATTGATAGGATTAGCGACTGCGCCGCCGTAAAGTCCCGAATGCAAGTCGCGTTTCGGTCCCGTTACTTCTACTTCTACATAGCTCAATCCGCGCAAACCGACCTCGATAGACGGACAATCATTAGCAATAATACCTGTATCAGACACCAAAATCACGTCTGCCGCAAGGCGGTTTTTGTGGTCTTTGAGCCACTGCCCGAGATGCACCGAGCCTACTTCCTCCTCGCCTTCAAACATGAATTTGACGTTGCAAGTGAGCGTATTGGTTTGCACCATCGCCTCAAAAGCCTTGATGTGCATATATATTTGTCCTTTGTCGTCGCAGGCTCCGCGCGCGAAAATCGCGCCTTCGGGGTGCGTGGGCGTGGTGCGCACTACTGGCTCGAAGGGCGGCGAAGTCCACAGCTCTATCGGGTCGGGCGGCTGCACGTCGTAGTGACCATATACGAGTATGGTGGGCGCGGTGTCGCTGACGTGCTTAGTCGCGAACACCATCGGGTGACCTGCCGTTTCGCTGATTTCGACGTGGTCGCAGCCTGCGGTTTGCAGCGCGTCGCGCACCCATTCGGCGGCGCGGCGCACGTCTTGTTGGTAGGCTGGGTCGGCACTGACGCTCGGAATGCGGAGCAGTTCGCAGAGTTCGTCGGTGAACCGTTGCTTGTTGCCGTTAAGGTAGTTAGTGGTTTGCATGAAATATGGATTTTAAAAATAAATGAAATAAAAGAGAGTTGTTGATAAACGCAGGGCAAATTTTTAGGGATAAAGTGTTTTTTCTTTTTAAACGCAAAAAAGGTTTTTTTAAACGCAGAGAAGCAAAGAGGCAGAGAAAAAGGAGGTTAAGAGAAAGTTTTTAAACGCAAAAAAAAAAGTTTTAAACGCAGAGAAGCAAAGAGGCGGAGAGGCGGAGAAAAAGGAGGTTAAGAGAAAGTTTTTAAACGCAAAAAAAGTTTTTTTAAACGCAGAGAAGCGGAGAGGCAAAGAGGCAGAGCGGAGGATTTTTTAAATGCAAAGAAACAAAGTGAGCAGAAGTTTTTTTATTGCTATCTAAACAAAATAGTGCCAAATGAAATACTGACAAAATAAAATTATTTTAAGGCACAAAATTATAAAAAATAAAAAATTATTGCTTAGTTTTGTACAATAATTTATAATCAAAACAAAAAATAAAGCATTATGATTAAAAAAAGCATTCTTTTCGTGTTTGTGATGCTGTCGTTTGCGGCGCAAGCGCAAAAGGAAACTGTCGAAGAAGTTATTGCAGCCGCAGATGTTGCTGGCACTCTCTTCTGCGGGTGTGCAGACGCAATGATAGCACTAAATAGTAAAATGGAAGCGGCACGGAACAGCTCCGAACAATTATCAGCTCTGGCAAAACAAATGACCATTGCAGGTACGCAATTTGAAGATTGCTCTAGGGAATTAAATAAAAAATATGCTTATCGAAAAAATGATAAAATATTTCAAGCAGAGGTACTTAGGACAATGACAAAAAAGTGCAGAGATGTGGTAAAAGCTATGTACTACGAGGTTAGTATCGATAAATATCAGAGCAGCCTTGATAGTGCTGCAAGTACAGATAGTCGGCTTTTACTAACGGACGCAAATAAAATAAATCCCTACACTATCAATGCGCCTTATTTTGTAGGCGGTTGGGTTATCGTAGATACAGGTGATGTATTAAGTTTTACGCTTGACGGTAATAGTACTACGATATTTGCCGACGGAAGTATTAGCCAAAGTACTTGGTTTTATAAAGAAGGCATACTCACAACCAATGATTATAAACCAAAAACACGACAATTAGCGCGATGCGACGACAATTCATTTGAATATGTGACTTATGGTGATGATAAACTGCATAAAGTAGTTCGGTATAAAGGGGAAAGGAAACGAAATTAGGTTTTATTATGTAATATTTTTTTATGGTGTTCGAGTTTCAACCCTAACTTATTTTGATTTGTTCGGGTTGAAACCCGAACGTCGTTCCCCTATCCTTTTTTCGTTTTTTCGGCTGCTTTCGCCGCAAAATCTTTCCAATCCTTAAACTTCCCGCCGCCGCCAAGCGCAGAACTCGATTTATAATAGTGGCACATTGCAACCGCCAAGGCATCGGTCGCGTCTAAGTATTCAGTGAAGATGTCGCGACGGAAGGTCTGCTCCAACATACGCGCTACTTGCTCTTTGGTAGCGTTGCCGTTGCCCGTCACAGACTGTTTCACCGATTTGGGCGAGTACTCGTCGATGCTCAAACCCGATACCAAACCCGCCGCCATCGCTACGCCTTGTGCGCGCCCGAGCTTGAGCATCGCTTGTACGTTTTTACCGAAAAAAGGTGCCTCGAGTGCCATTTCGGTCGGCGAAAAATGCTGAATTATTTTATCAATATTCACATATATTTCTTTGAGTTTGGCGGGATGGTCTTCCAAATGCTGCATTTTGAGTACATCGATGCCGATGATGCGAAACTCCTTGTTCACAACCTCTATCACGGCGTAGCCCAAAATATTGGTGCCTGGGTCGATGCCGATGACGCGGCGACTTTCTAATGTTTTCATAGTCGTTGAATATTACTTTTATAAAACAAAGATACAAAAATAATCCAATTATTTCTATAAATAGCAAGACTAATAGTAGTTTTGTGGTTAATAAGCAACGAATTATGACGCACTGGATAAGACTCGCAAAAATAGCGGTGCTGTGTTTGGTAGCGGTTTTACTGTACAAACAGGTGTTTGGGCGCGCTGACGCGCAACAACTTTGGGCAGCGTTCGAGGCGCAAGCCGCGCACGGTAACGTAGCCTGGCTGTTGCTTTTATTGGCGTTGATGCCCGTAAATTGGGCGTTAGAAACCCAAAAATGGCGCGTACTGATGCATCGTACCGAGCCGCCTATCGCGTTTTGGGCAGCATTCGGCGCGGTCTTCGCAGGCGTGACATTCTCTATTTTTACACCTAACCGCATTGGCGAATATGGCGGACGAATGCTGATGGTGAAAGCGGATAAATGGCAAACCGTTGTGGCAACAATCGTGGGCAGTTTCAGTCAGATGATTGTCTTGATTGGCGTGGGTTTGATGGGCGCAACTTACTACGCGACCGTGCAGCTACACCCGCCGTTTTATTATATCGCAGGGCTGCCATTTATTGCCGCGCTGAGCGGTAGTATAATGCTATTTTTTTATTACAATATCGACCTTACTATACCTATTGTGCGGCGTATTCCGTACCTTCGGCGCGGCGTTCGACACTTAGAAGTGCTGCGCGAGTACACGAATAAACAGCTTTCGTTGGTATTATTTTATTCTGTTTTGAGGTATTTTGTGTATTGTTTTCAATATTATCTATTGCTAATGTTCTTCGAAATAAAAATACATTTGCTTGCCGCCTTGACTTATATTGCTTTTATTTTTTTAATACAAACCCTACTTCCTGGCATAGGCTTACTGGCTCGGGGCGAAATAGCGGTCAATATTTGGGGCGAGTTTCAATCCAATCCAATCATTATTTTTTCCGTCTCGTTCGGTTTGTGGCTTGTTAATGTAGTGTTAGCTGCATTAATTGGTATGATTTTTATTGCTAATACTAATATAAGTCTAAGTTTTAAATCATTCGGATATGAAAAAAACAATTTTTAGTACTGCGGCTTTCGCCCCAATCCTATTCACTACTTTTCAACTATGGAATCCGCTCGCTACCGCGCCCGCAGTGCAGCCGCAAACAACGGTGCAACGACCTACGCAACAACCCGAGGGCGACCTTTGCGGCATCGGCAACGACGCGTTTCAGGGCGGCGAACAACTCACCTACAAAGTCTATTTCAACTGGAATTTTGTATGGATGGAGGCAGGCGAAGTGACCTTCAAAGTAGAAGACCAAGGCAGCATTTTGCACCTCGTGGTAGAGGGCAAAACATACAAATCGTATGAGTGGTTTTTTAAGGTACGCGACCGCTACGAGTCGTATGTCGATAAGGCTACGCTGCAACCGAGTATAAGTATTCGGGATATTCAAGAGGGTAATTTTGCGATGTTCAGCAAGCAAACCTTCGACCATAAAAACAAAACCGTTGCCATCGAGGAAGGCAAAAGCCGCACCGAAAACAACAAGTCGCGGGAGAAATTTACGGGCTGCGTTCACGACATCGTGTCTATGATTTACTATGCCCGCAACCTTGACCAAAACGACTATAAAAAGGACGATTTAGTCCCTATAAAAGTGTTTATGGACAAGAAAACATACCCGCTTAACGTGCATTACAAAGGCAAACAGAACGGCAACGCCATCAAAGGCATGGGTACTTTCAATACCTATACTTTCACGCCCGAAATGGTGAAAGGTGAGGTTTTTAAAGACCAAAAAAGTATGAAAGTGGTATGTACCGACGACAAAAACCGTATTCCGTTGCTCATCGAGTCGCCACTCGCCTTAGGTTACATCAAGGTGATGTTGAGCGACAGCAAAGGCTTGCGCAACCCGTTTGTTGCCAAAATAAAATAAATCTTTTTTCATACAAATCTTAATATTTGTATCCCAAAAAAAACGTTACCGACACTTTTATAGTATCGGTAACGTTTTTTTTAACGGCGTTCGGGTTTAAACCCGTACTGATTTCATTTTGTGCGGGTTTAAACCCACACGCCGTTCCCTACCAATTCTCCATCAAAAACGGCAACCGCATCTGCACACCCTGCATTTTTTGTACCTCTTGCAACCAAATATATTGTTGGTACAAACCTTTACCAAGTTGCTGCTGCATATAGGCGCGAGCCGAATTGCTCCCGTCCGCGCCTTTTATTTTGTCGGTAAGCCGCTCTATCGCTGATTTACTTTCAGGATAATGCACTAATTTATAGGTTTTTAGCTTCGCAAACTCCGCCGCCGAGCGGATAGCATCGGGCAAACCGCCGAGCGTATCTACTAAGCCGAGTGTGAGTGCTTTTTTGCCCGTCCATACCCGTCCTTGCGCAATTTCGTTCACTGCCTCTTTTGTCATTTTTCGTCCTTCGGCAACGCGGTTGAGGAAGTCGCTGTACGTCGTATCTACCATTTGCTGAATGATTTGCCCTTCGTCTTCGTTAAATTCATAATAAATATTGCCGCTTGACGCAACCGAATATTTACCGATTTTGACGGTATCAAAAGTAATACCGAGCTTATCGCGCATCAGTCCACCTGCATTCGGTATGATACCAAAAACACCGATTGAGCCAGTAATCGTAGTCGGTTCAGCCAATATTTTATTGGCAGGCGCGGCGATATAATAGCCACCCGAAGCCGCCACATCGCCCATCGACACCACCACGGGTTTACCTTGCTCGCGGCAGAGTTTTAGCTCGCGCCAAATCAACTCAGATGCCAACGACGAGCCGCCGCCGCTATTCACGCGCAGCACGATAGCCTTCACTTTGTCGTCTTCGCGCAATTTGCGAATAAGCGCGGAATAAGTATCGCCGCCGATGCTGCCGCCTTCGCTTTTGCCGTCCTCGATATTGCCTTCGGCATACACCACCGCAATGCGATTGCTACCCGAACCGTTGTCGGCGGTGTGCGCTTCTATATAAGTATCGAGGCTGACGGTCGGTATTTTATCTTTTTTCTCCAAACCCAAACGGCGGCGCAGGTCGGCTAATATCTCATCTTTGTACTTCACGCCGTCCGCCATTTTGTATTTTACGGCATCGTTTGCGGTGCGCACCAAGTAGCCGTCAGCGATTTTAAACAGCTCTTCGGGAGTCATTTTGCGGCTGTCCGCCACCGATTGCAGCATCGAATTGTAATTGTCTTGCATGTATTCGCGTACTTGCAGCTTGTTTTCGGGCGACATTTCGGTGCGGCGGAACGATTCGGTAGCCGATTTGAACTTACCTGCGTAGTAAACTTGTGCTTTTACACCCAATTTATCAAATAAAACCTTAAAAAACGGTACTTGCGCCGCGATACCCGACCATTGTATTGCGCCTTTCGGGTTAATATACAATTTATCTGCCGCCGAAGCCAAATAATAGCCGCCCTGCGTGTATCTATTCGCGTAAGCGACCGTAAATTTGCCGCTTTTTTTGAAATCCAACAGCGCGTTGCGTAGCACCGACCGCGTCGCCATGCCCATCGCCGCCGCGCCGTCCATCTCCATATATATACCTTTTATTTTGTCGTCGGTTTTTGCGGCTGCAATTGCTTGCAAAATATCGCGCAGTCCGTTGGTTTTTTCGCCAAAACTAACGGGCAACCCCGACGCGCCGCCGCTTGTATTATCGGTGAGTTCGGGTATCGCTTGCGCGAAATCAAGCAGCAAAACGCTATTGCCTTTCACCGACGGCTTGCCACCACCCGTAAGCATAGAAATACCCGCCAAACCGCCAATGCTAATTAGCGTGAGCGCAAACAAACCGACGACTGTACCCAAACACGACGCAAAAAAGAATTTGATAAAGTTATTCATAAATTTGATTATAAGTTTTTGTTACTATTGTAATTATTGTGCAAAACTAAGTTTATTATTATAAAGATAAGATTTTTTTTAGATAAAAAAAGGTATTTCGACGATGAATAAATATATATTGTACAAAAACGCTCGTTTTGCGGTGGCAAAACGAGCGTTTTTATTATAGGAATTATAGTTTTTGATTTTACAAAAAAAATACGAATATTGTTTATTTAGGAAAGCGTCTAAAATAAACTATACAAGTTTACTTGTCTGAGCTACGCCATTTCACGGCAAATAAAGATAGTTCGCTATCTTTATTTTTGCTCCTACCAAAACTGCGTTAGATTTTTCGCAAAAAAGTAATTAGATATTGTTTGTAATAATGAGTAACTTTATGTTTCCAATATTTTATTCATTTTTATTATGAAAATATTAAAAATATGAAAGTACAAGCGTTTCCAATTCTAATAGAGAATATCAAGTATATCGGCTTGCATATTGCTTATAATAGAGAAGCAGTTGAGAAAATCAAAACAATTATTCACGGCGCGTGGTGGCAACCCACACAGCGTTGCTGGGTCTTGCCGTATTGTAAAGCAAATTTTGATAAATTAGCGACGATTTTTCAATCGATAACCTATTTGCAAAGTCCGCCACCTATCGCTCCTGACGATAATTATAACAATAGTGCGAGTGCAAAAATTGTGGAAAAACCCGTTTTGAGCGAAGTGCATCAAGACGCTTTTTTGCATCTCGAGCAGCAATTGCGTTTGTTGCGTTACTCGCTGCATACGGTAAAAAACTATAAAAACTGTTTTTTACAATTCCTGCATTTTCACCACGACACACCGCCCGAAAAAATCATAGACGAGCAAATTCGTGCTTTTCTGTTGCATAAAATACAGCAGGAAAACATATCAGAATCGGCTCAGAATCAATTGATTAATGCGATAAAATTCTATTACGAATTTTGTTTGGACAGGAACGCAAAATATTTAAAAACCTTCGCCCGCGAATGCCCGAAAAACTACCCAATGTAATGAGTGTGCAGGAGGTGCAGCGTCTTTTAGCGGCGATAACTAACCTAAAACACAAGGCAATTTTGATGACAATATATAGTGGCGGTTTACGATTGAGCGAAGTTATTAATTTGCAAATTGCGGATATACGCAGCGAACAAGACTGCATCAGCATTAAAGGCGGCAAGGGCAAAAAAGACAGAACGGTTATGCTTTCCGAAAAATTGCTCTTGGTTTTACGCGAATATTACGGGCAACATCGCCCGAAACACTGGCTTTTTGAGGGGCAAGACGGCGGCGCGTACTCGGCTCGAAGCGTGCAAAATATTTTCCGCGCTGCTTGCGATGCCGCAAAAATAGATTCACGTTATACAACACATACGCTCCGACATTCTTTCGCAACACATTTGCTAGAAGCTGGCACCGATTTGCGCTATATTCAGGAATTGCTAGGACATTCGAGTTCGAAAACCACCGAAATATACACGCATATCACAAAAAAAGGCAGTGATAAAATTAAAAGCCCGTTGGATAATATGGATATTTAGGTGTAATAAAAAAAATAAAAATAAATACTAAAAAATTTGAATATATGAAAAAACTTATTGTACATTTACGACATGAAATTATCATAGTACAATTACAAATAGTAACCCGAATTTAATCAATTAATCAAAAAAGTCGATACCGATAATAAAAAAATACACGCCATAAAAAATACACGCCATAAAATAGGGCGGTTTATGGCGTATATATCGAGGTTGGGCGAAATAAAACAAAACATAGGGTAGCCGAAAACTATATAGAGTAGGCATTAAATTTAAAATGACAAAAAATGAGAAAAGGAATGAAAATTGTCTTAATAATTGTTGCTCTTATTGTAGTTGTAATATTCCAAGTGGCTTTAGAAGGTGGCGACACAAGCAAACCTGGTTTAGGAGGTCCTATTGGGGTTATTCTTATGTTTGTGTTTTGGGCAGGTGCAAAAGCGATTTGGAAGTACAATCCCGAACAAAACAACCAAAAGAACGAAAAAGATGAAAACCCCAATGATAATCATACCCTTGATAAAAGATAATCCTGAATGTTTATTGACTATTACGCAATTCTTGAGGTAGGAGAACAAGCCACACAAGATGAAATAAAATACGCTTTTAGAAAGCAGGCTTTAAAATGGCATCCAGACCGAAATATAGGGATTGATACCACTAATCGTATGCAAGAAATAAACGAAGCATACCTTATTTTAAAAGATGTAGAGGCAAGGGCAAGATATGACAATGAATACCAAGGTTTCAAGCAGTACAAAGAAAAACACGACAAGAAACAGTATCACAATAAGAACGAGCAATATCAGTCAGAAAGTACACAATCAGAACAAGCATACTCATACACAGAATATCAATCTAACGATGAGATTCTAAATAAATGGATGAACAATGCCAAGCAACAAGCAGTTACTCTAGCGAAGCAAACTATTGAAGATTTTAGAGGAATGGTTTCTGTTGGTGCAAAGGCGGCAGCAAAAGAAGTAGTAAATCAATTTATTGCTCAAATTATCATTGGTATCGTTATCCTCATTTTTGTAGCAGTAAAATCTTGTAACAATTAAAATCAATAATCAAAATAATTTAAAATGAATATGATTAAAAAAACATTATTTGCTTTCTTATTTATACAGTTATGCGGTTCGGCATTAGCGCAAAATGGGTTCGTCATCTTAACAGAAGAAACTACACTTTCTGCTCCGTACATCAGTAAGGTTCACATTTCACTGCCTAACGGAACTTCTACTACAACGACAATAACAAGTGACCAAATAGATGTTGCGCAGCACGACCAACAACTAAATGTGCTTATAAATGGCATCACAAACCAAGGTTACAAACATATAGAAGCACCCTACGGCACGTCGCGTACTGTATCAGGTACTACTACAGCGCGTTGGGTAATGAGGTTATTTTTTGGCTATCCGTGACTGAATAGTGTAAATGGATTGTCAGAGGATAAAGCAGTAGCAATGATAGTTTATCCGAACCCAACAAATTCGGAAATAAGTATCAGTTTATCTGGAAATTTCACGCCTTCCACCTTATTAGTCGTTGATAGTAAAGGTATTGTTGTCATTTCTCGGTCGGTTCACGCTTTATCTGATTTACAAAATATTAATATTTCGTCAATATCGGCATCAGGTACTTATTTTATTACCTTATTAGACAAATCAAAGTATATTTGCTCAAAAAACATATTAATAAGCAAATAACAGCCAAAATTATCGCCAATTATTGTCAAAAAAGTTGTATCTTTACCCTACAAATCCAATCATTTTTAAAAATTAAGAACGATGCAATTAGGCAGTTTAGACAATGAAGTTATCTTCAAAAAAGCCTTTACGGATAAGGTCGTATTCAAAGCGTTTGTAAAAGACGTTTTGGGTATAGAGATTGAGGTGGATAAAATTGAAACCGAAAAAAAGTTTGAACCCAAAATCGGTTATGTTGATTTTGAATTGGATATTTACGCAGAAAGCGTAGATAAGCGGGTGTGTATAGAAATACAGCGTTTGGAATACGACCATCATTTTGACCGTTTCCTAAATTATTTTCTCATGCTCATTGCGGAGCAACAAAAATCGGCAAAAGAATACAGCATTGACCAAACGGTTTATATGATTGTTGTCTTGACCCAAAAATACAGCATTCGGGAAAAGGACGGTAAACCGATTAAAGATGAATTACTGTATATCAATCTTAATCCACAAACGATTAACGGTGAAATCCGTGATTTGTATGGACATCAATTTGTGTGCTTAAACCCAAATCACCCAGCCGAAAGCACACCGCCCCAAACCCGTGATTGGCTAAACCTCGTTTATCAGTCTATTCACAACTCATCTGACCCTATTTTAAATACCAATAACGCAGGTATCCAAAAAGCCGCCGAATTGATTAGTTTTGAAAACCTAACGCCCGAAGAACGTTCGGCAAGTAAAAGAAAGGAAGCAGCGAAAATAACGATTGCAAAAATTGAAAAAGATGCGCGAGATGATGAACGGGCAAAGGCGGAAGAAGAAGCAGATGCAAAAGAAAAAGAAATGATTTTAGAAATGCACGAAGACGGGATGGATATAGCAAAAATTGCAAAATTCACGCAAAAAACGGAAGAAGAAGTGCAACAAATCATTGCAAAAAACAAGGAATAAAAGAGGAAATTCGCCCAACAAAGTGTTCCCGAAAATAGCCGCCTTTAACGCCCAGAAGTGCTAGGGCGGCAAAACTGCGTGAACACGGAGGTTCTGCGAAATAAAAAACTAAAAGCGTAGCAATACATTGTGTATTACTACGCTTTTTTGTTGCAAAACCGCAAAATATTGCGGCTCAATGCAAAAAAGCCGCATCTTTGCGCTTCAAAACAAATAAACGTAAAGAAATGGAAGAAAACGAAATAAATGACTTAGAAACGCCGTTTATTGCGTTTACGTCCGATTATGGTTTTAAAGCAACTTTTGGCAATGAAAGCGATACCTTGTTTTTGCGAAAAGCATTGCAAGCACTGATAAAATCGCCGAGTTCTATTGAACACGTTGAGTTTGTGAAAACCGATTTTCAATCCGTGAGCCTTGATAGTCGTAGTAGCGTTTATGATTTGGCGTGTGTAGATGCCGCGCAAAATCATTTTATCGTGGAGATGCAAGTGGCTGATTATCCGCAATTTATACAACGCATGAAGTTTTATGCGTTTCATAAATTCAATACAATGGTCAAAAAAGGCAAGTATTTTTTCACGGGTTTAGAGCCGATTTACTGCATTGGTATTTTGTCAAAAAACATTTATCCGTATCCTCAATACCATAATTTTGGGATGATGAAAAATGAAGAGGGCTATATTATGGACCCGCTTTTGACGTACATTACCGTTGAATTAGACAAATTTAACCTAACCGAAACCGATATTTCTAACGATTTAGAAAAACTAATTTTCACTATGAAAAATTTGCAAACTTACGCAAAGCGTCCCGCAACCGAGTTTCCACCTTTTTGGACGGAAGACTGGCTCAAAATCGCGATTGACGAACTCGACACGCGCCTATTTTCTGCGGAGCAGTACGAGCGTTATGCTATCACTTTGGCATATAACGCTTCGGCTATAGAAATGGAGCGTGTTAAAACTTTAAAAGTGCGGACGGAAGAACGCGAAAAAGCCGAAGTTGAAAAACAACAAATCATTTTAAATTTGTACGAAGACGGTATGAATGTAGCAAAAATTGCAAAATTCACGCAAAAAACGGAAGCCGAAATACAACAAATAATTGCAAAAAACAAGGAATAAAAGAGGAAAGTCGTTCAACAAAGTGTTCCCGAAAATAGCCGCCTTTAACACCCAGAAGTGTTAGAGGCGGCTACCTTCGTCAATACGGCGGTTTACGACATAAACGGAAACCGCACGTCGCGGAATTACCGCAACATAAAAAAACATCGCAGCATAAAATACAAGTTTTAGACCTATTTTTAGACTCCAATTAAGTTGTAATTTTAAACCTAAAAATCAAAACTGTGACATGAATATTTTTAAAAAAATAGGATAAACAACCTCAAAAGCACGGTATAAAAACCGTGCTTTTTTCGTTTAGTTTTTAGCGTATTTTTGTTGCTCGTGAATTGATGTAACAAGAATAACGACTACAAAATCGTCACTTCTACGCGCTGATTGAGGCGGCGACCAATATCCGTTTCGTTCGTCGCTACAGGGCGCACCTTGCCATAGCCTTTTATTTTC
>JAYWGJ010000361.1:0-4681 GCA_043778315.1 Saprospiraceae bacterium
GCATCATCGCACCCGTAGCAACTACGGTGTGGTGGAACTTTGGTAGTACGCACAACGAACACTTCTTTGCGCGGTGGTACAAGCCCGAATTTGCGATTATAAATGCCTTATTGCAACAAAAATACGCTGCCGTCACCGCCGATTACACCTTAGATACGCCCGAACGGGAGAGTGCTTGTCGCTTATGGCAGCGCAGCCGCCCTGCACTGCTCACGACCGAAACCTTAGTACTTATCATACCCGAAAAAGTGGTAGGCAGCGAGCTACTCGAACACCCATTATTGAGTGAATTGAAGGCTAATTTTAGCAATTGGTCTGCCCTTGTAGTAGATATTGATGCTATCGCTAACGGCGCAACGGGGGCTACAGTCTGGACGGATTATAATAAAGAAAACCTATCGTCCCGCGCCTTGCCGACCGTCCCTGCACTGCTGCAATTGGCAGACCCTGACCGATTATTGCGCCGTAGCGCGACCGAAAAAATATACTTCACTGCCTTAGATGCCTTGCTTTATTACCCGTATCAATATGTATTTAAACATCATTTGCGCCTAAAAAAGTCCACGATACTCAGTATTTCGCCCGATAACACCCTAAAAGGGAAGTTGGCGCACCGCATATTTGAGGGCGTACTCACTACCACCGACGATATCAGCACCGTCGAGCTTTTTTATGCTTGGATAGATCGCCGTTTATTTACGGTACTCAATCAAGAAGGTGCTACGCTGCTGCTATATGGGCGTGAACCTGAGCGCGCACACTTTGTGCAGACCGTCAAGCGGAGTGCGTGGGTATTTTGTAATGCGCTGCGGCGCAATAACTGGACGGTACTCGGCACCGAGTATGACCTCACAGGCACGTTTGATGACCTCGAAATGGGCGGACGTACCGATGTAGTCCTACAAAATACGGCTGGCGAACGCTGCATCATAGACCTCAAATGGCGCGGCGCAAACTACCGCAGCAAAACCATAGCGAACGAGAAAGAATTGCAATTGGTATTGTATAGCAAGCTACTCATGCAGCAAGAAGGCAAGCCTAACGATTGGGCGCACGCGGCTTATTACATCATTGAAAGTGAGCAGTTTATAGCACGCAATACCTCTGCGTTTAGCGAGGCGATAGTCCCACCAAAAATAGTAAACGACCACCACACCGCCTACAACGCTATTTATAAACGCATGATAGATACTTATCGTTGGCGTAGCACGCAACTGCAAGAAGGAGCGGTGGAAGTGCGCACTACCGAAACACTCGCTGCCTTAGACCAAGCGTACATTGATGCTGCTTTTTTACTCGAACTGCTCGAGCTACCGTCCGAGTCTGCTAAGTTTGATGACTTCGGGACATTGGTAAAATAAAAAGTAAGTATAAAAGGTGCAATTATTTCACAAGGGGTCATTCGACCTACTATTAAGGGTATAATTATTTCACAAGGGGTCATTCGACCTACTATTAAGAGTACATTTTTTTTAAATGTGGTCATTCGACCTACTATTAAGAGTACATTTTTTTTAAATGTGGTCACTCGACCTACTATTAAGAGTACATTTTTTTTAAGAGGGGTCACTCGACTTAGTACAATAACCATATTTTTTTAAAACGTGGTCTTAAAATCTAATTGTATTAATATGATTGTATTTTACAAAATTATTATACAAGAAAGTAATGTACGTTTTTTATAAGTGAATCATTTTGTAAAAAAATAATTTGCATTTTTTTATTTATGAGATGTGATTTAAGTTATACAATAATAACTCTTAAAGAGTTAAATGTAAATAGCCGTAGGTGATAATCTACGAAGAACAATACGTCGTTTTTTGAAACTCCGATAGAGGTTAAACTTACCGCAACAGTACATATTATAACGTAAAATATCAGGTATCACGTTCAACTCTTATTAGGATTGTGGAGCAGCTTACCGTATTTTCCGTAGGTTGCGGTTCAACTCTTTCAGGATTTGCGTTATTATATTACGCTCAATGTTTTATCTATCTTTGCAAAATAATAATTTTATTTAATTAACAACTACGAAACAGCGTTTCGTAGCACTTCACAACCGCATGAAATTTAAAAATAGAAACCTTACTGTCGATACGCAGCGCGAGCTATACCGTGCGTTGATGCGTCCGCGCATGATAGAAGAAAAAATGCTTAACCTGTTGCGACAAGGAAAGATAGGTAAATGGTTTTCGGGCATTGGGCAAGAGGCTATTTCGGTGGGCGTAGCCGCCGCGCTACACGCCGACGAGTATATTTTTACGATGCACCGCAATTTGGGCGTGTTCACGACCCGCGATATGCCTTTGGAACGGCTATTTGGACAGTGGCAAGGCAAATCGACGGGCTACACAAAAGGGCGCGATCGCTCCTTTCACTTTGGCGCGAAGGCGCACCATATAGTTGGTATGATTTCGCACTTAGGTCCGCAGCTATCATTGGCTGGCGGCGTGGCGTTGGCGAATAAATTGCGCAAAGCAAATAAAATTGCTGTTGCCTTTACGGGTGACGGCGGCACGTCGCAAGGCGAGTTTCACGAAGCCCTAAACGTGGCGGCGGTGTGGGATTTACCTGTTATTTTTGTGGTAGAAAATAATGCGTGGGGACTTTCTACGCCCGTGAGCGAGCAGTACAATTGCACCCGTATAGCGGATAAAGGCGTGGGTTACGGCATGGAGGCGGTACAGATAGACGGCAATAATATATTAGAAGTGTATAGTACGATTGCGACATTGGCGGAGGAAATGCGGGTCAATCCGCGTCCTATTCTGGTGGAGTGCATGACGTACCGTATGCGTGGTCACGAAGAGGCTTCAGGCGTAAAATACGTCCCGAAAGCGGACTTGGAGGCGTGGGCAGCAAAAGACCCTATTGCGAATTACGAGAGTTTTTTGCTCAAAGAAAACATTATTGATGCTGCTTTTATCGCTACGCTTCAACAAGAAATCAGCGCGGAGATATTGGCGGCGTGGACGCAAGCGGAGCAAGCAAAAGAACCCGAGGCAGACACCGCAACAGAGCTGGCAGACGTGTACGCGTCTTACGAAAGTATAGAAGTATTGCCGACTGAAAATAGCTCGAGTAAAGAAATACGGTTTGTAGATGCGGTGCGCGAGGGTTTGCAAGAAGCGATGATACAACACGACGATTTGATACTGATGGGACAAGATATAGCGGAGTACGGCGGCGTGTTTAAAGTGACGGACGGCTTTGTGGCGCAGTTTGGTAAGGAGCGTGTCCGCAATACGCCGCTTTGCGAAAGCGCGGTAATTGGTGCTGCGATGGGTTTGAGTATAGCGGGCTACAAGGCAATGGTGGAGATGCAGTTTGCCGACTTCGTCACCTGTGGTTTCAATCAGATTATCAATAATTTAGCTAAGACGCATTACCGTTGGGGCGAAAATGTGGACGTGGTAATTCGTATGCCGTGCGGCGGTGGCGTGGGCGCAGGTCCGTTTCATTCGCAAAGCAATGAGGCGTGGTTCTTTCATACGCCTGGCTTAAAAGTGGTGTATCCTTCTACGCCTTACGACGCAAAAGGACTACTTTTAGAGGCTTTTAACGACCCTAATCCTGTTATTTATTTTGAACATAAGGGCTTGTATCGCAGCCTTTCGGCAGCCGTTCCCGAAGGCAACTACACCGTCCCGATAGGCAAAGCACGCATCGCACAAGCTGGCACTGAGCTAAGTATTATTACTTACGGCGCAGGTGTGCAGTGGGCAGAGGCGGCTTGTACAGCCTTAAATATCAGTGCCGACATCATAGATTTGCGTACGCTGTTGCCGTTGGATTATGATGCAATAAACGACACGGTGCGCAAAACAAGCCGCGTACTTATCCTGCACGAAGACACGCTACTCGGTGGCATCGGCGCGGAGATAGCGGCGTATATCAGTGAGCAGCTTTTCGCTAACCTCGACGCGCCTGTGGTACGGGTGGCAGGTTTGGACACGCCGATACCTATGGCAAAATCGTTGGAACAGAATTTTATGCCGTTGGAGCGGCTCAAAGAAAAGCTGGTGTGGCTACGGGGATATTAGGTATTAAGTACTTGAACCAAATTGGTTTTTTATTGAACAGTGAACATTAGCGCGTTTCTCGCACTACTAATTGCCGACTAAAAACTTGCGTAACAGGATATGTTTTGGGGCTTCGCTGGCATGTGAATACAAAAATGCCCGGCTTACTTAGCGTAAGTCGGGCATTTTTATTGTAAGTAAACACTCTAATCGTTAATTTTTCCGCAACACCACATTCCCACAATTATTATTCGGACAATCGCATATTACGCGGTTCAGCGTCACATTAATATCGGTAAAACAATTATTATTAGTGACATGGTACAAACGGACGGTATATACTTGCGTCGCGCCGCCCGGATTAGCGAGCGTGTTAGCGATAACGCCGCCCGTAGGAATTGCAGTGATACTCGGCGGCACGGCTGCGCCTGCACTAAACGTGCCGCCTACCGAATACTGATACCGCGTACCTGCCGCAAAACCGCTAAGGGTGATAGTGCCGTTGTTTTGCGCTGCGCCAGCCCAACAAGTAGAGCTGATGGCACTTCCTGTCACGCTTGTCGGTGATGCCGTATTTGTGACAATGACCGAACGTGTACTCGAGCAATTTGCGCCGCTACTCACCGTAACGGTATATGTTCCTGCCGTTTTGGAGACGG
>JAYWGJ010000362.1:0-1714 GCA_043778315.1 Saprospiraceae bacterium
GGAACGAAAAAAAATAGTTAAAACATAGCGAAGCGAAGATTTAACCTATTTTTTGAGTGTAGATAAATAATCACACTTAATTTATTTCAGCTACTTAGATATAAAAAATAAGCGGTCACGAACCCACAAGGCGTGAAGTCCGCGACCGCTTTTGCGATTAAAACCTACTGTATTTTAACGATTTTATTCTGATAAATAGACTTTCCTGCTTGATACAGGCTTATAAAATACACGCCGTCGGGCAAATTAGTCATATCAATAGTGTTTACCGTACCCGTTATAGTCATTGTTTGCAAAACCTGTCCTATTGCATTGGTGAGTACAACCTCTCCCAGTGCCTCAGAAGAGACAGACGGAGCGAAAAAGAGTGTAACCGTTCCGCTTGTCGGATTGGGATACAAATATATAGTGCCTGCGGCTACGCCTGTTTTTATCGGACGAGTAGCCGCAGGTTTGGTGTGGGTAGGAGCTAACCGTGCTTGTATGCCAACGGCGGCACATATAGCGTGGTCGTCGTATATTTCGCCGCTCAAAGCCGCATAAATGCTACGCGCTTCGTACACTGCCGTGCCACCAGCATAAGGGCATTGCTGTGCAATAAGCATTATTTCCGCCCATTCACTCGCCGTCAGGTTCGTATGCCCTTTCGCGACGGTATTCAGGGCAATATCCGTCACTCGCTTTTTGTTGTACTGATACACTTCGCCCTCGGCTAATACCGCATTGAGGTCGGTTGCCGTCTCTATTTTTCCGTCGCGTTGGGCGGTAATAAGACTTTCTAATTGCTCTAATTGCGTATCAGTAGCGATTAGCTGTAGTTTGGTGGCTTTCATTTGTGCGGTATAGCCCGCTTGTTGCACCGTATCGGTCGTGTTAGCGTACAAGCTATCTATGTACTGGAGTGTAGCCACATAAGCGGCAGCTACGTTTCGATAGCTTTCCTGCTGCCCTTTAAGCGCGGTGGGTGTATCGAAGGCAGCTTTTGCTTCTTTGTTCACATCGGTAAAATCTTTGATTTCGGTCATCTGCACCGAGTCGCGAAACACATCTATCGCGCTACCCGATACTATCACACCATTGTACTCGCTAACCTTTTCGTACAAATTTTTCTGCGCCTCCCAAGCCGCTACTGCTTCGTAGCTACCAAATGCCACCGTATTTTTGGCTATAGCTATCTCTTCTGGGCTGAAGTCGCCGCCCGTATTAACGGTGAGTGCATCTGGAGGTACCGGCACAGGCGGAGCAGTAGTGCAACTCGGGCAGGTAAAGGTAGGGTCAGGTGTAGATGTTTGTAAAGATAAATCAGGAGCAAACCACAGTTGCGCTGTTTGAGTCGTAAATGAATTTTGCAAATTCGTAAGACTACTATATGGATTGTATAGGAATTTAGGTGGCAAAACATTGCTTGCTGCTGCGCCATTTGTTCCTAAATAAGTCGCCTTATTACTATTGTCAAAACCAGCCAACCATTTATTCCCTGCATGGTCTTGGTCGGGTAGCAAGGCATTCGATACACCGCCGCCGCCGAAGACCCATAGTCCACGCGTATGGTTATTAAACTCCGTACCCCTCAAGGCAGTACCCGTGCAAGTGCCTTCTATTTTTACACCAGTAGAGGTGTAGTTGGTACGGGTACAAGATATTTTGCTATCTATGACGTTTGTTAGTCGAAGCCCAATAGGTGTAAAGTTTGCGGCGTTAGATTGCGTTCTAT
>JAYWGJ010000363.1:0-4671 GCA_043778315.1 Saprospiraceae bacterium
AACCGCCAATTTTGTGACATCACAAAACGGTAAGGGTGAAAATGTGCGGTAAGAGCGCACGCCGTCGGGTGGCAACATCGGAGGGGTACAAACCTTGTGGGTTGCAATGCCATGTATATCGATGTGAACGCGGCGTAAGTCGCGCAGAATGAGGGCTACTCGCCCGAGTCGAGGGGTAGGCAGCACAGAAGCTCCGCGCGAGCGGAAGCTCAAGATAAATGATAGGCTTAGAACAGAATCCGGCTTACAGGTAGGCAATTAGCACTTTTTTTATTGTGAAGCGGTAAGCAGGGAACGGTAGGCTATAAGCTTTTTGACCGTTAGAGAGGCAGTAACAAAACTATAAGTGGTAAGCTAAAAACTTATGCTCGCGAGTAGAAAACTATTCACTGTTAGTTATTCACTGCCTAAAAAAACTATTCACTAATCGTTAATCACTGCACACCAACCACTAAAAAGAGGTGTAATAGACGCGCACATCTTCCGTGTCGTCGGGAGGACGAATGGTTTTGTGGTACGCCAAACCCAATTTTTCAATCAAAGCTATAGAGCGCGCATTGTACGAAACCGTAATAGCGGCAACGGCGGTGTGCCGCAAATCCTCTTGCGCGAAGCGTAGCGTTTCCATCGCTGCTTCGTAGGCGTAGCCGCGTCCTTCGTAGTCAGGCAGGTACGCAAAACCAATATCCGCGCAGTCCATATAGTCGCGTTTGATGAGTCCGCTCATACCGATAGGCGTTTGGTCGTTGCGCAAAGCCACCAAATAAAAGCCAAAACCGCTTGCAGCATAGCTGTTGATGATTTTAGTGAGATAGGTGCGGGCATCAGCTTCGGTTTTGATGTCGCGGTCGCCGATGTATT
This sequence comes from Saprospiraceae bacterium, assembly GCA_043778315.1. Classification (GTDB taxonomy): domain Bacteria; phylum Bacteroidota; class Bacteroidia; order Chitinophagales; family Saprospiraceae; genus JBEEMU01. Next base: position 862 of record JAYWGJ010000363.1, read on the forward strand.
TGAGCCAACCGTCGGTGTTCAACAGTTGCATAATAAAAGATGCGTCTTCGAGTGCAAACTCGCGCAAAATAAGACGCTCGGTAGTGAGGAAAGTGAACATGATTTTAAGAAACTGGAAGCTGGAAACTGGAAACTTTTTGACCGTCAGGGAGGCAGTAACAAAACTATAAGCGATAAGCTGGAAACTGGAAACTTTTTGACCGTCAGGGAGGCAGTAACAAAACTGTAAGCGATAAGCTGGAAACTGTAAACTTTTTGACCGTCAGGGAGACAGTGACAAAACTGTAAGCGATAAACTTATGCTCACGCTTAAAAAAACTGTTCACTATTCACTGTTAGTTGTTCACTGCCTGAAAAAGCGTTCACTAAAAAAACTGCTTACTAAAAAAGCTAAACATTTCGTACCTTTGTGGTGTTATAATAGCATAAAGGTAAAAAATTTCATTTTTAAAATACAAAATATGAAAAAGTATTTATTAGTAATGTGGCTTGTCGCAACAATTGGCTTTGCTGCACCAATTAGTACCGCTTCCGCGCAATGCCCGATGTGCAAAATGTCCGCAGAAAGCAACCTCAAAAACGGCGGCTCGGACGGTAACGGCTTGAATACGGGCATTATATATATGTTTTTGGCACCGTATTGCATAGCAGGTACTATCGCTTTTTTGTGGTGGCGCGGCAAAAAGCAGTTTGATGCGCAACAAAACGTCGAGAGCGAAGCCTAAACAAGGCAATACAAGCTGTTAAGTAATTGATGAAATACAAAAGCCGTTAGGTGTCACAGGACATTTAACGGTTTTTTATTTGTGCAAAACAAAGCGAGAAAACATTTATAAAAAACCCTCACCGATTACTCGGCGAGGGTTTTTTTATTCACTTACTCCTTCAAAACTTAATTTCTCACAATTCTGCGTACTGCACGTTTGCTACCTGCTTGGTCTAATTGAAGCAAGTAAACACCTGTCGGATAAGCGGTAAGGTCAAGCTGGTAAGTTTGCGCGCCTTTGAAGGCATCAAAACTATCCACAAATACCAATCTGCCTATTGCATCGTACACCGCAAAAGTAACTTTACCCGTTTGCTCTGCTTCGTATTCCACAGTCACACCCGATTCGGTAGGAATAGGATACACGTTATTGATAGCTAATGCGCCGCGTTTGTGTTCTAAATACACTGTATTAGAAAACTTGAACTGACCATCTCTATCTACCATACGCAAACGATAGTATGCTTTTGATGGCGCAGCTTTATCCGTTGTATTGTATTTCACTTCGGTAGTCGTATTGTTTGATGCGTTTACACGCGCTACCTCACTAAACGTCTGACCATTTGTGCTACGCTCTACCGCGAAGAAAGCGGAGTTTTTCTCTGTTGCAGTAGCCCAATCTAACTGATTATCTGCCCCCACGACTGCACCTTTAAAGTAGAGCAACTCTACTGGTAGCGGCGTAGCCTTAGGTCCTAAACCGATTGCGCCCGTACCACCCGAGAAGTGGTCTATGTTTTGGAACTGCACAAAAGTAACGCCATTCTCTACACCTACGGTTTCTACCGTCATTTCTGCTACACCTGTTACGTCTGGTGGCGTTACGTTAGTAGCTGGATTGAACGCGCCCGCGTCCGTTTTGAACCAACGGAACGGCTCTATACCGTTCGCTCCATTGATGGCTTGCGAAGCAGCCAAATCTGCTGCTGCGGCGTTTTCAATAGCTGTCTTCTCTGCTGCATCGTAGTAGAAACGTATCTTAACTGGATTGCTCGGGTCAATAGTCTGACCGCCCATATCCACATTCCAATAACGTTTCATAGTATAGGTACGCTCACCCGTCGCCGCACTCATGGTAGGTGCGGTTAATGCAGCGTCTAACTGTACGGTTACAGTCGCCACCGCTTTCACGGTAGCGTTTGAAGCTGCACCTGTCAAACCTAATGGATTCCAATTGATAGCGAAGAAAGTATTAGAAGTACCATCTGCTGGTAATCCGTAATACGTCCATACTGCATCTGTACACTCTGGCATTTCAGAAATACCGTTTACTGCCGTTGTAGCCAATACCACGTTATCCGAACCTTGTACCGAACCCGTCACTGCAACCGTGCTTGTACTGGTACAACCGTTTGCTGTAACCTCTACTTGGTAAGTACCTGCCGTAGCTGCGGTAGCCATAGCCGCGTTGGTCGCACCTGTAAATGTACCGCCTGCCGTCGCTGTCCATGCGTAAGCAATTGTGCCAAAGCCCGTAGATGCGCTCGCGTCTAACGTCGCAGATGTGACTGAACAACTGATATTACCCGATTTTGTAGCCGACGCAACTGGTGCAGTAGTCGCACCCATTACCGCAGTCGTTGAAGTTGCGGTACAACCGTTCGCTGCCGTCACCGTAACGGTATAAGTTGCTGGTGTTGTCACCGTCGCCGAACCGCCGCTATATGCGTAAGTTCCGCCGCCCGCTCCCGTCAAGGTTACACTTGTTTTGATACAAGTCAATGGTCCATCGTTGGTCAAACCTGCGGTTGGTGCTACGATATTTTGTAGTACTTCCGTTGTCGCTGTTGCAGTACAACCGTTCGCCGCCGTTACCGTAACGGTATAAGTATTCGGTGTTGTCACCGTCGCCGAACCGCCGCTATATGCGTATGAAGTTCCGCCTGTTCCTACTAAGGTTACGCTTGTTTTAGTACAAGTTAAAGGTCCGTCGTTGGTCAAACCTGCTGTCGGTGGGGTTACATTTGCGGAAACCGCAACCGTACTTGTACTTGAACAGCCATTAGCCGTAGCAACTACTTGATAAGTACCTGCTGTAGCGGCAGTAGCCGTAGCATTAGTTGTTGCACCTGTGATAGTGCCGCCTGCTGTCGCAGTCCACGCATAAGTAACTGTACCGAAACCCGTAGAAGTACTAGCATCTACCGTTACAGTAGGTACTGCGCAACTGATGTCGCCCGTTTTAGTAGCTGCAGCTACGGTAGCCGTAGTCACACCTGTAATCGTTACACTTGCCGTAGATGGGCAACCGAGTTTGGTAACCGTAACGGTATAAGTACCCGCCATTGTTACTGTTAAAGTCGGAGTTGTGGTAGCTGCCGCATCAGACCAAGCGTAAGTAACTCCCGAAGTAGAAGTACTTGCATCTAAGGTAATGCTTGTTGCTGTACCGCAATTGAGAACAGTAGTAGGCTGTGTAATTACTGCCATTGTAGCAGCATTAATAGAAATCAATACCGATGCTATACTTTCGCACGAAGGCGTAGTCGTTGTATTTTTACGAATATAATACGTCGTCGCTACCGTAGGACTTACCGTAGAAGATGCCAAGGCATTGCTTTCTGCTTGCGCATCTACTAAAGTAGGATAGTAAGCCAAAGTACCTGTTGTCGTATTATTATCTGTTACCAAAGTAGCTAAATCAATAGAATTACCCAAGCATACTGCGCCTGGCGTAGTTACCAAATCGGGCATTTTATTCAAGTTAATGATAACCGAACTCGGAGTACTACCACAGCCACCTGCCACAGGTGTAAGGGTGAAGGTAATGGTTTTAGGGAAAGTACCTGTAAGGTCAGTACCGCCGATGATATAATCTTCGCCGCTGCCGCTCCATGCTGCGGTAGCTGCGCCACCTGCAAATGTACCGCCGCCGTTATGCGACCATGTACCGCCCGTAGCTGTACCAACCGAACCAATCAAGGTAACGGTATTTCCTGCTTGCGCACAGTTGTCGCTCAATGTACCTGCGTCTGCCACTGGCACATCTTTAACGTTTACGTTCACAGTACCTGATGCGGTACAACCGCCCGCATCTGTTGCCA
>JAYWGJ010000364.1:0-4655 GCA_043778315.1 Saprospiraceae bacterium
GGAAAATAATGCGATACGGTATTTGCAAAAAGCGGCAACTTTGGACACTAAAAATCCGAAACCTGCCTACGAACTCGGCAACGTTTATTTTTTGCAAAATAACTTAAATAAAGCGGCTAACAACTACGAACGCGCTCAAAAATTAGGCTTGCATGCTGCTATTTTGTACCAACAACTCTCTGCTTGTTACACCGAACAAGGGCAGCCCGAGGGCGCGTTAGCTTGGGCGGAGCGCGGCGTAGAAGCCTTCCCAACCGACGTGACGCTACTATTTCAGTTGGGAACGACATTATTAGCCACCAAAAAATATGCCCGCGCCGAAACGATTTATGATAGACTTTTGGGCATAGAACCGAAGCACAAGGAGGTACGCTACCAACTGTGCCTAGTGTATTTGGAGGAGGATAAAGCGGATAAAAGCCTCGAGCTTGCCAAAAAAATCATCGAAGATGAGCCTGACTATGGCAAGGGCTACTGGGCTGCTGCATTGGCTTATGAGCGGCAAAGCAACAGTTATTTGAGTGACAAAATGAGTACGAAAGCGCAAAAATTAGACCCGTCGCTACGGAAAAAATAAATTTCAATTTAGAATTTAACCTCTAATGGTTTGGTGGTTGCGGTGAGCATCCATTGTCGTGCAGCCCTTTCAAACAAAGGCTTGGCGATGCCACCGCCTATCAATACGTTCAAAAAATGCGACTGCCAGAGCATCGGGCGCGTGCGCATAATAAAGTTATAGGCGCGCACTTCGTCGTCCATTCGGCGCACGGACTCGCGCTGATAATTCGCCATAGACGCGGCATCAAAACGCTGCGTCTCGACGGCTTTGCGGGCAAACTGCGCGGCTGTCCAGCCCGCTATCATCGCCGAGCCGATGCCCTCGCCCGAAAGCGGCTGAATGAGCGACCCCGAGTCGCCGACCAATAAAAAATTGTCGCCTACGTTTTTGCGTTGCCGCGAGGCGAGCGGCAAGCCCCAGCCGCGTGGCATTTCTAAGCGGCGCGCCGCCGCGAAACGCGGCGCGATGAACGGGTCGGTGGTCAGAATCTGCTCAAACGCCTTTTGTAAGTTGATTTTGTGGCGGCTGATTTCGTGGCTCGCCAAGCCAAAACCGACGTTCATTTCGCCGTTCGGCAACGGGAATATCCAAAAATACCCCAACGGCACACTCTTCGGAAAATACACCTCAATCAGATTTTCGGGGTGCATATCGCTCACGCCCGCGCAGTACATACGGAGCGCGGCGGCGTAGTGTCGGCGGTCTATTTTGCGCTCGTCCAATTTGCGCTGCACGATAGAGTGGTCGCCGTCTGCGCCGAGCAGCAGCCGCGTAAAAACGGTGTGCGTCGCGCCATCTTTCTCTATCGTCAGCTCCACGCCGTTCTCTTTGCGCTGTATATCCGTGACCGTTGCGCCAAGCTGAATGTTAGCGGTACGCGGGTCGAGTTGTTGGTGCAAAAAATGGTCAAAATGCAGCCGTTTACCTGTAATATACATCGGTTCGGGCGCAGCATCTTTGGTTTTGCGGTACATCGCTTCGCTCCGAACGCCGTTCGGAGCGGTGAAACGAACGCCTTTTATGGCTTGGTATTGGTCGGTATTTGCCAACAAATCGGCGACTAACTGCGGGTTAAATTGGTTTAGCACCCGAATGGAATTGGGGTCGATGCCATCGCCGCAGATTTTATCACGCGGAAAAACGTCCTTGTCTATCAATAAATGGGGAATACCCATTTGGCTCAAAAACATGGAAGCGGTCGCGCCCGCAGGTCCTGCGCCGATAATGCAAATATCGGACTGTGAAGGGATTAGTGGCATTTTTGGAGATATGATAGGTGAATTGATTTTTTATTACGGTACAAATGTAGTAAAAATATTGAGAAGTGGAAAGGTAAAATTCGGGATTATTTTAATCTCACGGTTAGTCAACAAGTACATAGTTCTACAATAAAAAAGATAAGAGTAGATGCTAAAAAATTTATAATCTACATTTTTCCCACTATTACTCCCTAAAAATTGCTACCTTTGTGCTACAAAATTCATTATTGTAGTATAAATAAAAAACAGCAATTCTATTACAGCATGAAAAAAGACATCGCTATACGACCGATGGAATATGTGGGCGTTGCCGCCGTTGCGCCCGATGTAGCAGGCGAGGAACTCTGGGACATCTACTTATTCAACTTCCAAGACATCGCTATACGCAATATTTTAGTGACCTCGCGAGGCTACGGCATCGTGGACGGGGAGCAGCTCGAAACCTCTTCGCTCCGCTATTTTATTGACAATTTGGGCGCGCTCGAGTTCACCAAAGTAGAGCCGATACACATCGAGTTGTTCGGTTTGAACAACGAATATTGGGTAAGTTTTCAATCGCATGACTATATGTATGATAAAAAATTTACCTTTGTAGCTAATTCAATCCCAGAAGCCGAACTCACGCTCATTCCGTTTCTCAATAAAATGGGCTATATGATACAGTAAAAGCATCTAAAATAACCAGTACCAATATTGCTCGTCTTTTGTAGCAAAACTGCGTTAGATTATCCTTACAATGCGCTGCATTGAGCGTCAAATCTGCCTTGTTTTGCTACAAAATCCTTTACAATATTTTGGCACTACTTATTTTTTCTTCTTTCCCAATCCAACCTGATGCACTTCGTTTATCCTTATTTTTTGTTCGCGTTATCCGCCTTAGCGATACCGATTATCATACACCTTTTCTATTTCAGAAGGTTCAAAACCGTTTATTTCACGAACGTCAAATTGCTGCAAGAGCTAAAAGAGGAAAGCTCCTCGCGTAGCAAATTGCGCAATTTGTTGGTGTTGCTGATGCGCTGTTTGGCGGTCGCGTTTATGGTTTTCGCTTTCGCGCAACCGTTTATCCCGCTCAACGAACACGACGCGCAGCAAGGCAAACGCGATGTTTCGGTGTACATCGACAACTCGTTTTCGATGGCTGCCAACGAGCAAGACGTGCCGCTCGTAGAAAAAGCGAAGCAACGCGCCCGCGAAATAGTCGCCGCTTTTGATAATACCGACCAATTTCAGGTACTCACCGCCGATTTTGAGGGGCGGCATCAACGCCTCGTCAGCAAAGACGACGCGCTCAAACTGATAGACGAAGTAGGCATTTCTCCTGCCACGCAAGACCTCACCAAAATCATGGCGCAGCAGCGCAAAGCCCTCCGCAACGGCAACGGACAAAATAAATTGGCTTTTGTGGTCTCCGATTTTCAAAAAACATCGAACAAAACGCTCGAAAAACAAGCCGATACACTCGTCAATTACACCTTAGTTCCGCTACAAGCGGTACAAAAAAAGAATGTTTCTATCGATTCTTGTTGGTTCGAAAGCCCCGTTCCGATGCTCAATACGACTAATAAATTAGTGGTTCGGTTGCGCAATTTTGGCGAGATGGACGAAAATAATTTGCGCTTGTCGCTAACGCACAACGGACAGGTCAAACCTGCGGGCAACGTCAGTATCGCTGCCAAAGCGACGCGCACCGACACCATTCCGATAACGGTAATGAACACAGGCTGGCATCGCTGCGAAGTGAGCGTAACCGATTTCCCCATTACCTTCGACGACGCTTATTTTTTCGCCTTCAAAGTCGCGCAAAACCTCCGCGTATTGAGCGTAGATGAAGGCGCGGGCGCAGCATATTTGGACGCTGTTTTTCATGGCGCGCCGATGTTTCAAGTCACACACGCCGCACCTGGTCGGTTAGATTATTCCAAACTAAAAGAATACAACTTAATCATAATCAACGGTTTACGCAATGTATCGTCGGGTTTATCGTCGGAGCTACTCGCCTACTGCAAGGCAGGCGGAAACATATTGGTTTTGCCGCCTGCGGGCGCAGATGCCAATAGTTATAATGCGTTTTTGGGCGCGTTTGGCGGCGGACAACTCGGGCAATTTAGCAACACAAAACGCAGCGTAGCGACCATCAATACCGACGAATTTATTTTTTCGGACGTGTATATTAATGTCAATAACAACCTGCGCCTGCCCGAAACCTCGGGCAATTACGCGCTCGGTCACGGCGCGCGCGAAGAGGTGATTTTGCGCTACCGCGACGGCAGTTCGTTCACCACTAAATACCGCACCGACGGCGGCAACCTCTACGTTTGTGCCGCGCCCTTAGACCCACAATATAGTAACCTCACCAAAAGTGCAGAGGTTTTTGTGCCGATGGTGTACAAAATGGCATTGTCGCGCGGCGCAGCCCTCAAAGTAGCGCATACGATTGGCAGAGATGCAAGCATCGAGGTAGAAAATAAATCGTCTAATATCGATAAAAATACCTATAAAATGCGTTTTGCAGACGCAAATAATAAGGCAAGTAATAAAGTTGCGGCTAATGCCGAAACAACGGAAAACACAAATAATTTGCGCAAAGCGAGTCTAAAACCAAGTAATGCGCAAAACGAATTTATACCCGAACAGCGAACTATCGGCGCACGCGTCGCGCTCAATATCGGTACAAATATAAAGGAAGCGGGCTACTACGACCTATTTTTGAAACCCGACAGCACACAGCAAGTTTTCGCTTTTAACTACGACCGTCGCGAGTCGGTGTTAGATTATTTGAGCGATACCGAAATGGCGGCGTTTGGCACAAAACAAGTAAACGTACTAAAACCGAA
>JAYWGJ010000365.1:0-16394 GCA_043778315.1 Saprospiraceae bacterium
CCCACACAAACATTGGTCGGACCCGAGATATTAGCCGTAATATTGGTATTTGTTACTTGCATACTCATCGTTGCGGTACAGCCATTGCTATTCGTCACCGTAACCGTGTAAGTACCTGCCGCTACGGTGACAGCTGCCGAAGTTCCGCCGCCTGTCCATGCGTAAGTGTTGCCCGTAGCAGAAGCGGTATTACTCGCCGTAAGGGTCGTATTTCCGCCGTTACAAGTATAATTATTACCTGCGATAGCAGGCGTAGGCAACGGATTTACTGTGATAACCGCAGTCAGAGTAGTACTTGCTGTGCCTTGCGTAACCGTTACGGTATAGGTAGTTGTTGCGGTAGGACTTGCGGTCATCGCCGCTGTGTTTTGACCGTTGCTCCATGCGTAGTTGGTGCCGCCCGATGCCGTCACCGTTCCTGCGCTACCCATACAAATAGTCGTATTAGTAGTGGTTGGCGTAGGAAATACCGTTACCGTTACGGTAGTAGAAGCGGTACAGCCGTTGCTGTTCGTCGCTGTTACGGTATAAATAGTAGTCGCCGCAGGCGTAACCGTTATGGCTGCCGTAGTTGCACCTGTATTCCAAACGTAGCTTGCGCCGCCGTTCGCGGTCATCGTCAATGACTGACCGTTAAACAAGTTAGTGATACCTGTTACGGTTGGCGTAGGCAATGCGTTCACAACTACCGTAGTAGAGGTGGTTGCTGTACAACCCGTTGATGCTGTTGCAGTTACGGTATAAGTAGTGGTTGCCGTAGGCAAAACCGTATTAGTAGCTGTGTTTATACCGTTGCTCCATGCGTAGGTAGCTGCGCCGCTTGCGGTCAAAGTAGTAGCGTTGCCTGTACATATCACACCCGTACCGCTAGTAGCTGGCGTTGGTGGATTTGGATTAACCAAAGCTGCAGTTGCATAGCTAAATGCACAGAAGCCGCCTACATAACGTACTTGCGCCACATAATTGCCCGCGCCTAAGCTACCAAACACATTGCTTGCTTGCCATGCACCTGTACCCAAACGGTATTCCATAGTACCCGACGAACCTGTCGCGTTTACCGTGATGCTACCGTTAGTACCGCCACAAGTAGTAGGTTGTACTACCGTTAATGCCGTTGTCAAAATCACATCACGCACCAATACGCTTACCGTTGCCGTTGCCGTACAACCGTTCGCCGCAGTAGCGGTGACCGTATAAGTAGTTGTTCCTACTGGCGGAGTTACCGTAATAGGGTTGATAGTTTGCGTGGTACTCCAAATATATGATACGCCGCCCGAAGCCGTGAGGTCGGTGCTTTCGCCCGCACATAACGCTGCCGAAGCCGCTATTGAACTTGGTACAGGTACTGGTTTGAGCGTCGTTGCCGCAGAAGCGGTACAGCCATTCGCACCTGTAATAGTCACGGTATAAGTAGTGAGTGTACTTGGGCTAACCGTGCGCGACGCGCTCGTGCTTGCGTTATCCCACAAATAAGATACCGCGCCTGTGCCGCTCGCCGTAAGTACGGTGTTTGGCGTAACACACGCCGTAGCCGCACCTGCGATAGCTGCCGTTACGGTCGTATTACTAATCAAATAAGAAGCCGTTGCGGTACAACCGTTAGCCGTCGTTGCGGTAACGGTGTAAGTACCCGCCGCTACCGTGATAGCTGCACTTGTGCCACCGTTCGACCACGCGAAAGAGGCCGCGCCTGCTGCGGTTGCCGTAATGGTAGAAGTTCCGCCGTTACAAGTATAGTTATTACCTGCAATTGATGCGGTGATATTGGTATTAGAAATCGTCGCGCTGCGTGTCGTCTGGCATACGCCATCGGTGACAGTCACGGTGTAAGTACCTGCCGCCGCCGTCAGCGTAGATGTAGTCGCACCTGTACTCCACGCATATACTGCTGCGCCGCTCGCACCTGTTGCGGTAAGCATAGTCGTACCTGCGTTACAAGCCGCCAGATTACCCGTGATATTGATATTGAGCGGTGTACAACAGCCTGGTACTAAGCCAACTGGCTGGCACTGATTGACAATACAACCGACTGCATCTACACCTGTATAGATATAAATGCCCGCCGAATTAGCTATGTAGGTAACGCTATTCGCGCCTGAAATGAGCGCGCCGTCTTTATACCATTTATAGGAAGTTAAGCCCGATTGCGCGGTTAGCGTGTAGCTTTCGCCTGGGCAGATAGTACCACAATTGACGTGGTACAAGGTGGTTTGAATATCGGTATAACAATTGTTATCGATAGGGTCGTAGATACGAATAGTGTAAACTTGCGACACCGCAGGGTCGGCTAACGCACTCGCGATAACACCCGAACCCGGAATAGTGGTAGGCGAGGCAGGTATTGCCGCACCCGCGCTGAACGTAGCACCTGCCGAGTATTGATAGCGGTTGGTACCGCCAAAACCCGCTAAGGTGATTTTGCCCGTATTACCGCCCGACGCTGCACTATTCAGTGCGGCACAAGTAGCAGAGGTAGCCGACGCGGTCACGCCCGAAGGCGGCGTACAAGCCATCGGACTTCGCCAATCTTCCGCGCTACTGAGGCGCGGCATGGCAAAAACAAATAGGACGGTAGCATATACAAAAGACAAATTCGTCTTGAACATGGCATACATTATGTCTTTTACTTTCATAAAACAGAACTAAATAAAGGGGTTTAATTATAATTTGTATTGTTTTAACCGAAAACGCACTAGTTCGTGAATTAGAATTAGTTTTACTTCAGTCTTATAATAGACGATATTTTTATTATAAAGGCTGCTTAGCAGAATATATATGTGTTTAGAAAATGCTTGATTATAATAGAACTAGTTTATTTTTTATATAATTTACACAATTGGTATTACAATATGCTATAAAAAAATCATATCTTTATGTTATGAAACAAACTTTATTTCTTTTGCTTGTCGCAACGATACTCACGGGTTGCAGTTATTTTAACCCGACTATTACGCCACAAATGGCGCAGAAACTTCGCGCTGCTTACGCCGTAGGCGACTACTTTACGCTCGCCGCTAATATAGATAGTGTGAACGCGCGGTTTTACTCGCCCGAAATGCAGTTACACCGCGTGACAGCATATAACTTTATAGACAAAATAGCAGCGTCGGAAGCAGCTTTATCAGATTATTATACCAAAGCGTTAGACAAAAAAAGTAACGATACGATAGGTTACGCGCTACTTCACGTACACTTAGATAATGTATTAAAACTGCAACGCTATGCTGATGCAGTGACTTGCGTTCAATCGCTATTAGAAAAGTACACGCCGTTTATGACTAAACAAGAAATCAATAACTTTGCGCTTTTGCAAGCGGAATATAACGCGGTAAGCAAGGTAGTGCCGATGGTTTGCGACAAGCAGGCAGATAGTGAGTTGCAGTTGTCGATAGATAAGTTTGGTTTTCCGAAAGTACAGGTACGGGTGCGTAAATACGCGGACGAGTTGTATATTAATATACAATCACCATTTTGTACAGTCGCCGAAAGCTCGGCGGGTCGGTTTGAGTTGCGGCAACTCGAGGGTACGTTTGATGCAGTTAGTCCGCTTTTTAACCCCGCAATAGCAGGCGTAGCCGTAGCCGACGAACTCCGTATCGGTAATGCGGTGTTCCGCAACGTACCGTTTATCGTCTTTCCCGATAAAGCGATGTGGGCGCAAGATAGTATGCCCGTCCGTGGTACACTCGGCTTTAATATACTACGTCAATTGGAACAGTTTACGCTTACCGCCGACAATAAAATCTTAATTCCGCAATACGCCGACGTAGCTTCCGCAAGCAATATAGGTTTAGACGGCACTAAAATACTCGTCGCATCGCAGACGCGCAATAACGCACCGTTCCCGATGTATTGGAATATGGGCGCAAGCAAAACTACTTTTTACAGTATCGCCGAACAAGCCGATACTGCTATATATAATGCGTTTCAATTTAATATTGGCAACAAGCCGTTTAATATAGACTCTATTTGTGTAGATAAAAGCGAAAGAGCAGGGCGCGGTATGGGTGTGTTTGGACGTGATGTGTTGAAGCATACCAAAGCTATCCGCGTCAATCTGAAAGGTATGCGGCTGTCGGTAGAGTAGGGGAGAGGGGTTTTGGATTCATCGAGTCACGGTTTAAATTCATCGAGTCACGTTTTAAATTTACCAAGTCTTAGAGACTTGGCAAATTACGGAAAGACCTGAGTAGGGATAAGCGCGGTAGATACGACGGTACGCGGTTTAAATTTACCAAGTCTTAGAGACTTGGCAAATTACGGGGAGACCTAAGTAGGAATAAGCGCGGTAGATACGACGGTGTACTGCGCGCATTTGCCAAGTTTTTTATACTTGGTAAATGTTAAACCATACTTGGTAAATGTTAAAGCAAAGTAAGCAAATAAAAATATTTTGTTAAATAATGTTTAAATAAAGTAAATATTATTTATAAAGGTATTACATTTGTATTATAATCATAAAATACTGTTTTTTTACGCTTAACATTAAGGAGAGCGTCCCAAATATTAAGGAGGGTGTCCCGAACATTAAGGAGAGCGTCCCAAACATTAAGGAGAGCGTCCCGAACATTAAGGAGAGCGTCCCAAACATTAAGGAGAGCGTCCTGAACATTAAAGAGAGCGTCCTGAACATTAAAGAGAGCGTCTTGAACATTAAAGAGAGCGTTTTGAACATTAAGAAGAGCTTACTTAACATTAAGGAGAGCGTCTTGAATATTAAGGAAAGCGTCCTGAACATTAAGGAGAGCGTCCTGAACATTGAGAAGAGCTTACTTAATATTAAGGAGAGCGTCTCAAACATTAAGGAGAGCTTACTTAATATTAAGGAGAGCGTCCCAAACATTAAGAAAACAATTCAATTACAAATTTTAATAATTTTCAAATTTTAAAAATTAATCCAATGAAACGAATCAACGTAAGATTAGGTTTAAGCAAACTTAACGACAGTAAATTTTTACTTTTTGCGCGTAACGTCGCGCAAGAAACAACGGCTTGCGGTTTTTTTGCAGGCTCTGCGACGTTTACAGCGCATGTCGATACTACGGCTACTGCTTTTGAAGCGGCAATACAAGCCGCTATGATTGGTGGCAGTACCGCTACTGCGGTAAAAAACACTAAGCGTATTGAATTAGAAAACGCAGTAAACCTTTTGGCATCTCATGTAGAAGATACTTGTGGTGGCGATGTCAATAAAGTATTGGCGGCAGGTTTTGCAGTGCGCGGAGCAGCTTCGGCTACTACTCGTGTAATGACTCCGCCTTTCGATTTGCTCCTAAAACAAACTACGGGCGGCAAAATAAACGTCCGTTTTAAAGGCGGCGACAACAGAGCGGTCACACAAATAGAATGCCGCGAAGCTGGCACTGCTACATGGAGCGACGCTAAGTTTTGTACTGACCGTAGCTTTGATTACCTCAACCTTACCGCAGGTACGCAATACGAATTTCGGGTGCGTTGTATTGGCAAAGGAAGTAAGACGACGGAGTCGCCAGTTACGGCGTGGGTTTCAGGAATGGCGTTTGCTATATAACTTTTTTTAGTGATTAACGATTAGTGTTTAGTGATTAGTGATGCGCGTTTGGTGAGCCTCATCCGACCCCTCCGAAGGAAGGAGGATATAGAAGCATAGAAGCATTAATGTTTATTTTATAATTTTGTTAATTATATAGCATCTGTAAATACAAAGACCCGTCTATCTTGAATGATAGGCGGGTCTTTTGTTGTTTGTTTATAATTAATATAATATGTGATACGTTGGTCGGTGCGAAGGTCTGCGTAGCGTAGAGACAAGGCATGCCTTGTCTCTACCGTAGGGACGCTCGCAAAGACCGTCGGTGCGTTTTACAATTCATAATTAATAACGGTTAATTCATAATTATTAACGGCGGTATCATAATTCATAATTTATAATTGGCTACGCCGAACTTACGTTTCATAATTACCAAAGGTCAATCACTTTACCAGTGTCACATCACCTACCAACACCTTTTCTGTACCATCTTTAAAAACGACCTTTGTATGATAAACAAACACGGCGGTTTGTAGCGGTTTACCTTTATACGTTCCGTCCCACGCGGTTAATGCAGTTGCGCCATTTGATGGAAAGTTTGTGTTTCGGTAAACAAGCGTACCCCATCGGTCAAACACGTCAAAGAACACGACTTGTGCAATACTCGCGTTTGCGTATAGTGTAAGTACGTCGTTGATGCCGTCGCCGTTTGGCGTAAAAGTATTGGGAATGTAAACAGCTTGCGCGTTGAGTACCGTAATTAAGATGTCGTCAGAGGCGGTGCAACCTAAGGTATTTGTAACCGTTACGGTATAAGCGGTAGTTTGTGTAGGCGCGGTAATAGGGTTGCGGCAGTCGCTGCAACTTAACGCCGCCGCAGGTGACCATACATACATCACTGCTTCTGCACTACTTAACTCGGGACGCAATACTACCGTTTCACCTAAATTAATAGTCACGTCAGTACTTAAAGTGACCGTTATTTTGGGTGCGTCTTTGAGGGTAAACGTAGTTTGCCACTCGCAACCGTTAGCATCTTCAACGGTAACGATGTGTATGCCAGCACGGACGTTAGTAAAGACACTATCGCGCACAAAAGCGGCAGCGTCTAAACGATACAAAATAGGTGTGGCGCGGTTTATTGTATTAATGTTCGTAACTGTTACCGTTCCTGATGCTTCTCCATAACACTTTGGCAAAGTCAGCACTACCTTTGCAGTAATAGCTGGTGGCGCGGTCACGCGTACCGACTGCGCGGCAGTACACCCGTTTGCATCGGTCACGGTGACGGTATATAGTCCTGCGCCTAAGCCTGTGAGTGTCGCTTGTTGTGTAGCGGCGTTGTGCCAAACGTAAGTATATAAAGGTGTACCTGCACTCACAAAAGCGGTTACGCTACCGTCGAGGCGGTCGTGACAAGACGGTGCGCGCACTTGCAGCGAGTCAATCGTAACAAAGTTGGTGCTGCGTGCTACATCGAGCAAAGCAGTATTAGTACAGGCGTTAGCCGCCGTTACTGTGACGGTGTAAGTTCCAGTATTTATTGCCACGAAAGTGGTATTGAAATCAAAACCTGCACCAAAGTTATAGGTTATGCCACCTGTTGCCGTCAAAGTAGTACTTGTTTTAGTACAAATTAAATCATTACTACTTGTAAAAGTAATGACGGGCAAGGGTTTGACGACAATGTTAGTGCGTAGCAAATTATAACAAATTGCTTGCACTATGAAGGTACTGATGAGCGTAGTATCAGCAGTATAAACCCGACCTTGATAGGTGACGCGACCACAATCGGTAATAGTTTCGGTAATAGTATCAGGTCTTTCAATTACAATATTTGCGGTAATTATACTATCGCAACCAACGCTATTAGTTAAAGTAGTGACGACTTGCGTACTGTTTGTGTAAACTATACTTTGATAAGTTGCGGTCAAACAGCCGCTAATAGCGATAGTAGAAGCAGTAGGTTTTTTAATTAATAATAGCTTGGTAATAATACTATCACAACCACTACGCGCTATTAAGGTATCGTTTACGGTAGTAGTATTGGTATAAACTACGCCTTTAAAAGTAATTCGGTTGCAAGCGCGCAAGGTGTCGCGTGTGTATATCGTACCTCCGAAACTGACTCGATAAGTCACTAAACTATCGCAACCGTTGGCAGTAAGGTAGTTATAAGCAGGCGTAAAACCTGCCGTTGTGATTGTAATATTATAAACGGGTACGGTAAACGTCCGACCTATACAGCGCGTTACCGCAACAGTATCGTTAATAGTTGGCGGAATGAACAAAAAGTATTTTACGATGCTATCGCAACCGTTAGCGTTGGTAAAACGATAGCCCGTCGATAAGCCATACGCGGATAAGACGCTATTATATATAGGCACAGTAAACGAACGATTGCGACAAAGCGGCACATTTACCGTATTAGTAATGGGTGTAGCGACGTTTGATACTAAAAATGTGCGGATAAGCGGCGCGGTGCAAGTAGAGTTGTCATTGATGGTTGCGGTATATATACCTGTTTGCAAATTGCTAATCGTAGATGTGTTTGCACCGCCGTTCCATGCTATCGTGTAGGGCGGCACACCGCCTGCAAGTTGCGTTAAGCGTATTGCGCCAAGCGCACTACAATTTTTATTGGTTACGCTATCGGTTGCAGTAAGCTGCGTAACGCCTGCACAAAGACTAAACGTCCCCTTAACGGTATCACTTTGGATACAGCCTGTTGTATTGTCTATTACCGTCCAAACAAAAGTATAATTGCCAGGAAATGTACTGACCGTAACGCTACTTGTAGGGCTATTAGGGTTCGCAATAGCGACCGTTCCTGTGCTTGGCGCAACGCTACTCCATACACCTACGGCATTAGCAACAAGCGGTGTTGCGTTAAGCGTAGCAGTATTGGTAGTATTAAAAATGTCTTGACCTGCGTTTACTATAATATTGTTTGGCACAAACGCGGTTACGGCAACCGACGTGCTATAAGTACACGTCCCTGCTACTACCGCGACGGTGTAGGTATCGGCAGCAGGAACGTTCGGAATAGCAACGTTTGCAGCGTTGCCGACTACTGCATTCGCGTTATTAGTCCATGTATAAACTGCATTAGCGATATTCAAAGCGGAAAGGTTTACGCCACCGTTGCAAGTACGTTGCGCCCGTGGTGTAAAGGAAAGTGCGCCTACGTTGGTAGCATAATCAGAGCTTACGCCGCAAGCGTCGTAGCCGCGCAAAGTATAAATGCCGATGGGTAAACCCCCGAACGTGGCGGTAGTATCGTTGGCGGTTTGGCTTTGCAATATAGTACCGTTGGCGGTAGCACCTGCATAGAGTTCGAAAGTGTAAGGCGGAATACCAAAACTAATACTTGCGTTTACGCTACCCGTATTTGCGCCTGCACATACCGCGCCAAAGCTCGCGGTCATATCGGGACGGACGTAATAAGGTATGGTGACGGTGGCGGTATCTACGCGGCAGCCGCCCGAAACTAAGTAAACGGTGTAAGTATTTCCTGCAAATATATTATTGATAAACGCGCCGCCGTAAGGAACAGTGGCGAGTAAAGTACCATTAGGCGCAATACATTCGTAGGTGTCGGTGGTATTGCATAAGCCTCCGCCAAAGGTGGTGAGGTAGTCGTTCCAATCTACGCTACTTCGCGCACCGCTCGGCGTAATGCTACCGATAGCTGCGCAAGCGTTTGAGGCTTGCAGCGTAAGGTCAAAAAGCGGTTGCGGAAGTGTGACGCTTTGCTGCGTACATTCGGTAACGATGCGGTAAGTACTCGGCGGCAACTGCGTTTGTACCGCGCCGAGCAGCGTATCATTAGTAGCGGTATTGATAATTTTATAAAAAGCGGCGTTACCGTTTACAGCAAGTGTCCAGGCAAAAGTACAGCCGCCGTTAGGTGTAGCGCGGTTGTTCGGCGACATACAATAGGTAGGCGCAGTAATAGGGAGTGTGGCGGCGGTGTAACCCGTCGTTCCACATCGAGGGTGCGAAGCAACTACATAATAGTTTGTACCAGACGGTAATCCCGAAAAAATACCCGTAGTATTGGCTTGAACTACTGTAAATGCAGGCGTATATAAAGTGTAGGTGATAGGTAGGTTATTAGGTTCTGCGCCGTTAATAGTAGCCAAATTCATGGTAATCGACGAGCAAGTATTGGCAGTTAAATATATATTACCTAAGTAATAAGTAGTAAAACTAAATCTAACAGTATCAGAATTGATTTTAGTAGCAACGAGTTTGTATAACAAATTAGGTGTAAGCGCGTTGAAACTTCCCGTCGTATTGCTACCAACGACCGCATTCAAATCATTAAGTAAAGTAAAAGTGTAGCCTGTTAGCGGTTGTCCGCAACGTATAACGGTAGCTTGCGCGGTATCACAAGCGTAAAAAACAGCTAACTCGGGACGGTATTGCGTATGTGTGACAATCGTAGTGCCTTGCAGGCAATCAGGGTTGGTAGCTACGACGGTGTAATCGCCATACGTTGCCGTAGGAAAAATACCCGTAGTATTAGTGCCTATCACTACGCCTAAGCTGTCCGTAACCGTAAAAATAGTGCCGACTACTCCGCTCACAACGCTTAAGCTATCGCCTGCGCAATTAAACGAGCCGCTTACTAATATCGGTATTTTGGTTAGGTTAGCAGAAATAGCGTCTGTTTCGCCGCAGGCATTAGTTACCGTAAAATTATAATTTCCTTCGGGCAAATTAGTAAAGGTAGCGGCGGCGGGAGGTGCGCAAATGTTAGCGTTATTAACTGTAATGCTTTGCGTAGGTACGCAATTATTGCAAGTAAAAGTAACAGGATAAAAATTAGTGGTGTTAGGATTGGCAGGTAGAGTGCTATTAGGACAAGCATTATCTTCGCGGTTTTGCCCTGCTTCTAATTTTATTTCACCTATGTACGGACACTTATTTGAACTACTAACCGACAACTCGAGGGGCGAGACAAAGGCGGCTGCATTATTACCACAAGCGTCTATAACTACAAAATTATAAGTAACGTTTAGCGGAAGCGTGGAAAAAACACCCGTCGAGTTGGCGATGTTGTAGGTAGTTTCGGTGTAGGTATAGGGCGGAATACCACCGTTAATCGCAATCGTCGCTGTGCCAGCGTCGGTGTTTGCACAAGCAACAGTTGCGGTAAGCGGTACTACGTTACAAGTAGTGCTTATCGTTTCTACTCTACCACATTTATCGGTCAGCTTTACGGTAAATGTACAACCTAATATACCTGTAAAGATACCCGTACTGTTACTTTGCGGCGCGCTTATATTGCTGCTGCAAGTGTACACATAAGGTGCTTCACCGCCTACAATATCGCCGCAAAGAATGTTTACACCTGCCGTACCGTTATTGCCACATTGCAAAATTCGAAATTGTAAAGGCGGCACGCTTACGTTATTAAAGCACGGATAAAAGTTATTGCACCCATCATATACTCTAAATACCGCCGTACCGTTCGGTAAGCAAGTAAAGGTATTAATTGCCGAAGGCGGCGGAAAAGTAACTCCACCATCGGAAGAGTAAGCATAGCGGAGCGGCGGTAAACCGTCGCGCGCCGTCAGCGTTACGCTCGATGTACCTAACGGAATGACGCAGTTGTCGAGCGTCGGTTCGGTGTAGTTGCCTGCTACCGTTGCTTGCGTCGTCGCGGCTTGATTCGTCGCATCGGTCACGCGTATCGTGTACGTCCCTGCGGGTAACGCGCCAATAGTAATAGTGTTGCCTGTTGCGATAACAAAATTAACGCTGCCGCTATATGCGGGCGGCGTGACCGCTAATAGGACATCGAGGTTGTTAGTACCGTTGCTAACGGTCAATGTTAATGTACCATTCGCACTACACGTTGAGGGCGTAGTAGTAGGTGTCGCAACGGAGAGTGCTTGCGCGGCAAGCACGGTTGATAGTAAGCAAAAAGCTCCTACCAATGCTAAGAAAGGGAGTGAAGTACGCATAAGCGATGAGGTTGATGGTTTTCATACTGCCGCTTGTATGCAGGTGTTAGCGACAATAAACAAATGATTGATGGTTTCTTTTGTTGTAATAGCGTAAACTCACAATATGATGTAATGCGTTTACTTCGCCAAAGTTACACTATATTTTGGAATAAAACAAATTTAGGGTGTGAATAATCTCAACCTATAAGGTATTTTTTTATCTTATAGGTTTAAGTAACCAAATCTATAAGGTGGGGTGTCGGAGAAGGTTAGATTTTTGAGTGTTTTTATTCGTAAGAAAAAGGGTACTGATACGGAGGAGTTAGCACGGTACACGTTTTCTTGGGAATATAATGCGCTATATGCACTCTTTTTTTACAACTTTCCGATACCCACCTTAAAGGTTTTAATAAACCTTTAAAACCTATAAGGTCAGAAAAGACCTGATAGGTTAAATACAAACAAAAAAAGCAATCCACCTCTCGATGAATTGCTTTTGAATGTATGTTTTGACAATAGAAATTAGAACTTGCGCTCGCGGTCACGTCGAACCAACGGTTGCTCACCAAATTTCTTATCGCGGAAAGTATTGATAATGGTATCTACATCGCCAGGAGCGACGGAGATAGTGGTATGACGCTCAAAAATACGAATGTCTTGCACGTTTCTACCGTGTACGCCCGAGTGCATCTCGATGAACTCAGCAACCATACGCGGCGTAGCCTTTGCGCTACGTCCCATCGCCATAAACAGACTCACCGACTCGCCGCCTGCGCTTGGAGAATAGCTTGTCTCTCTGCGTTCGCGGTTGGCACCACGGTCGCTGTTGTTGCGGTCGCCGTAGCTCGGACGGTCGCCCGAAGCGGGGCGGTCGCCGTAAGCGGGACGGTCGTTGTTGCGGTCGTTGCGGTCACGTCCGTAAGCAGGACGGTCGTTGCGGTCGCTTGTTCTGTCGCTGTTGCGGTCGCGTCCGTAAGCGGGACGGTCGTTGCGGTCGTTGCGCGGGCTACGTTCGGCGAAGCGCGAGTCGCCTGGGCGTTCTGCACGCGGCTGTATCTCTTTTATCTCCGTGTAGTTTTCGCGGTTCATCACGTCCCCGAAGGTGTATTGCAACAAAGTTGCCATAGCCAAAGTCGGGTCCGCGTTTTCCATGATGCCTTTCGCTATGTTGATGTAGGCTTCGTTGTAGTTTTCTGCTACGATGCCATCAGTAACGATAGTGTGGAATTTCAAGCGTTTCGCTTGAATTACGTCTTTGATACTCGGAATTTGCTCGCGTTTGATTTCCGCTTTCGCTACGCGCTTGATAAGCACCAATTTGCGGGCTTCGATAGGCGAGATAAGGCTTATCGCCAAACCTTTTTTACCTGCGCGACCTGTACGACCGATACGGTGAACGTAACTTTCGGGGTCGTTTGGTAGTGAGTAGTTGATAACGTGTGTCAAATCTTTTACGTCGATGCCACGCGCCGCTACGTCGGTAGCGAGTAGGACGGTTGCCTGACGTTTTTTAAATTTGTTCAATATTTTCTCGCGCTGCGCTTGTGCGATGTCGCCGTGTAAGGCTTCGGCGCGGTAGCCTCTGTCGTTAAGGCGCGCAGTGAGGTCATCAACATCGGCTTTCGTATTGCAAAATACAAAACCATAAAACGCCACTTCTTTGTCTAATATGCGGCATAGCACCTCGATTTTATCGCGGTCATACACTTCATAGTAGCTTTGCTCTGTGAGTTCGGTGATGAGGTTTTGGCGTTCTGTCCGTAGCACTTGATATTCGCGCATATAGCTTTTGGCTAATGTTTGAATGCGCTCGGGCATAGTAGCCGAGAAGAGGAGAACACTTTTTTCGGTGTTCGTTTTTTTGAAGATAGCCTCGATGTCTTCCGCAAAACCCATGTTGAGCATCTCGTCGGCTTCGTCTAATACGAAGTAGCTAAGATTTTCAACGCGGAGTTCGCCGCGGTCAATCATGTCGGTTACACGTCCGGGAGTACCTACCACCACATCTACGCCGCGACGGAGGTCGCGTAACTGACCCGACATTGGTGCGCCGCCGTAAACGGCAAGCACACGGAGGTTGCGGTCGCCTTTCATAGAGAGTAACTCTTGGCTGACCTGCAATGCTAATTCGCGGGTTGGAGTGAGGATTAATGCCTGTACATGGCGCGCTCCTTCTTGTAATCGTTCTAAAATCGGCAGCCCAAATGCTGCTGTTTTTCCGGTACCTGTTTGTGCCTGGCCGATCACATCAAACTTGCCTTCCAAAAGGATTGGAATAGCTTGAGCCTGAATTGGAGTAGGAGTTGTAAACCCCTTTTGCGCTAAGGCAGCTAAAGTACGTTCGGAAAGCCCTAATTGCTTAAATAATTCCAAACTATAAATTTTAAATAAATGATATTAAACTACGTTTAGTTTAACACCACAAAGGTACGACCGTTTATTGGACTATCCAAATGTTTTCCAAATATTATTCCGATTTATTTTAATATTTATTCTGATACCGTTTAATATTTGCTGTTCGGGTGTGTTTACAAATAGTTTTAAATGGTATAAATGGTGTAAACGCGGTTGAGGCGGGTTTTTACGGCTTCGCCATAAAAACACGCCTCAACGGAATGCGGGGGATTTTTTTTATTATTGGAATTTTTACGCTTGGAATTCTTTTTGTTTATCACAATTTAATTCCTGCCCATTATAGGAAAGTACTGTATTAAAATCTAACACCTCATTATCAAACCCACATAGAAGTTCAAAATATTTAATAACCGACATCTTAGTTTCATTGGTAATATCACAAATATCACAATAAGACTTGTAATCTAATACATACATCTGTTCGGAGTTCTCAAAACTGCCTAGTAAGCCACCAATAACATATCCTTTAAGTTCGCAGAAATCACCGTAATAGAACAATACTAAAAGCTCGTTACTGAAGATTGTTTTACAAGAAGCAAGAAATACAGGTTTAAAAATTTTACGGTGATGATAAGACTCTTTATCATCGTTAATCAACATTAAATCGTTTTCAATTAATAAAAGATTTGGAGCTTCGCAAAGAGTTCGATAACTCTCAATAGTTACAGATTGAAGTTGTGACTCTGCAGGTGTCCGACCAATTCTTTTTAATTCTAATTGCATATTTTATTGGATATTTTAAGGTTATAAATTAGAGTTCCTATCTCGCCTGTTTCAAGGCGCGGTGCATATTATCAACGACGGATTGCGCGGTCATGCAGCGTTCGGTAAGTTCGTGCGCAGCGCAGTCGCCTGACGCGCCATGCCAATATACGCCAAGCAAAGCGGCATCTTTTTGCGAGTAGCCTTGCGCGAGCAAGCCCGTGATGATGCCCGTTAGTACGTCGCCCGTACCGCCAACCGCCATGCCTGGATTGCCTGTTGTATTATAATAAATTTTGCCATCTGGGAAAACAACCGCCGACGACGCGCCTTTTATCACTATAATAACATGAAATTTGGCAGCCGCTTCTTGTGCTTTGCGCAAACGAGTATAGCTGTCGGGCGCGCGCCCAAACAAGCGGTCAAATTCTTTGAAATGTGGCGTGAGTATCGCCAATTTTGGTACAAACGCCCAAAGTTCGGGCTTGTCGGCTAAGGCGTTGAGCGCGTCGGCATCTATCACGACTTTGAGGTCGGGTGTGAGCGAGCGCATCAATTCGTCAAAAAACGGCTGCGTCGTGCGGTTGTTGCCCATGCCGCAACCGATGCCGATACCGTCGTAATAACTTGTTTTTAGGTTTTTGAGTACCGACACATAGTATTTATGCGGGTCATTAAATACCATTGCTTCGGGAACGGTTGCTTGCAGCACTTCGTAGCCGCATTGCGGCGCGTAGAAAGTGAGCAAACCTACGCCACTTCGCAACGCCGCTCTGCCCGCGAGTATCGCCGCGCCCATCATACCTAAACTACCGCCGATAAGCAGCGAGCGTCCGTAGCTGCCTTTGTGCGAAAACTTAGCACGTGGTATAAGTAATTGCTGCAAGCATTTTTTGGTTAAATAATAATATTTGAAACTGTCGGGGTCAATATTGGTCAAACCAATATCCAAAACCTTTACTTGACCGATATATTTTTCGTTTTCGGACTGAAAAAACGCCAATTTTGGTGCGTGAACCGTAAAAGTAAACGCGGCTTTGAAGGCACTTTTTGCGGGCATTCCTTCGGTCGGTAATCCTGTGCATACGTCTAAGGCGACGCGGGTCACGTCCAATTTATTGACTATAAAAATCAACTCCATCAGGTATTTGCCTAAGGCTTTGTTTTGCCCTGTTCCCAAAATTGCATCAATCAAAATGGCGTTTTCAGGCATCTCGGGTAGTTTAAAACCCTCCTCGAGTGCCATACTGATGACCGTAGCGTTTGTTTTTTCTTGTAATAAACTGCGTTCGGTAGCGATGAGTGGGCTGCTTTCGGCGGCTGCCCTAACGCAGATTGCGGTCACCGTAAACTGTGCTTGCGAAAGTAAACGCGCTACGGCGAGCCCGTTTGCGCCGTTGCCGCCGTTGCCGCAAAGGATAAAAACGGGCTGTGTGTTGCCAAAATGCAATACAAATTCCGCTACAAAACTCTTTGCAGCGGCTGTTATTATTTCAGAGGCAGTAGCAGTGGGGTTGCTGCTAAACGTGAAATTAGTGCTGTTGCGCAATTGCTGCGCCGTTAAAATGGTTGGGTACATAAATAAGAAATTATAATGATAAAATGGGGAAATGGATAATATTTTGTGTTGAATGCAAATCTATAAGGATACTAAAGCCTTAGGAACGCGTCCAAAATAAGGGACTGTATGCTCACTTGCCTTTTGAGCCAAAACTGCGTTAGATTTATCGTTACGATGCACAGCATCGCGCCTCAAATCTGCCTTGTTTTGACTCAAAATTCTGCATGACAATATTCAGTCCTTTATTTTC
>JAYWGJ010000366.1:0-4618 GCA_043778315.1 Saprospiraceae bacterium
CAGTTTGAGCGGCTCATACAGATGATAAAAGACAACGACGGCGCGGTGTTCGGGCGCACTAAAATAGGGCGCGCTGCTGCGCAAGTTGTGGTACTAATAGTGATGAAAGCCGACTACGACCCGCCGACGCAAGAAGCGTTCGTGACCGCTATGGAGAACTCCGAGAGGGGCGAATACCTCGAGGGCGATTTGGCTTTATTGATAGATAAAATATTGGTGCGCAAGGGTTTACCGCAACGTTACGGAACCGCTATCATGCTCAACGGCTATACGAACGAACCCGAGACACCGCTCGTAGTAGAAGACCCTGCAACCCTGAACGACCGCCGCAAAAAAATCGGTTTAGACCCACTTAATGAATCATGGTACAAACATTAAAAATAGGCATAATCGGCGGCGGTATAGGTGGACTTACAACCGCTATCGCGCTGCAACGCGCTGGTTATCAGGTTACTGTATTCGAAACGTTGCCCGAAATACGGACGCTCGGCTCGGGTATTGTGTTGGCGGCTAACGCCATAAAAGCGTTGGAGCAAATCGGTATTGCGCCACAAATCATCGCCGCAGGCAAGGCGTTGCGCTGGGCGACGATACTCGACCACAAGGGCAATCCGATAAGCGAAACGGACACATTCGCGCTAAGCGAAAAATATACAACGACCAATTTTGCGATTCATCGCGCCGATTTGCAACGCATTTTAATTGGCGAATTGCAAGCAAATACACTGCAACTGGACAAAAAATGTACGGATATACAAGCCGCCGACGGGCGCGTGTATCTGAGTTTTGCAGATAAATCGGAGTACGAATTTGATGCGGTGATAGCATCTGACGGCACGCGCAGCTTTACGCGCCGCCGCATTTTTGACGAAATAGAGCCTAAATACGCGGGTTATGGCTGCTGGCGCGCAACGATAAACGTGCCTGCCGCGCTCGCGGATAAATACGATTGGACGCGGTTTTCGGAGACATGGAGTACAAAAGGGCGGTTCGGAATAGTGCCGTTGCTCGACAACAGAATTTATTGGTACGCTTGCCTCAACGCGCCGACCGCGCAGTCGCTCAAACAATTTACGGTGACGGATTTGCTCCGCCAATTTCTGAATCACCACGCGCCGATACCCGATATTATAGAAGCAACGCCACCCGAAGCCTTGATTTATAGAGGCATCAACGACCTGCCGCCCTTAGAAACCTGGACGAAAGACCATATTTTGCTGCTTGGCGATGCAGCACACGCGACTACGCCTAACCTCGGGCAGGGCGCGTGTCAGGCGATAGAGGACGCACTCGTACTCCGAAATTGTTTGCAAAAAGAAAATACGGTACAAAAAGCGTTTTTTCTATTTGAAACGCGCCGCCGCGACCGCACCGAAAAAGTGCAGCGACTTTCGCGACGCATCGGCGCGCTCGCGCAGCTCGAGAGCAACTCGCTCGCCTATATGCGCAACGTGACGCTGCGCGCCGTACCCGCATCGGTCAATGAAAAGCAATTGCGGTTTTTGTTCGAGGTGGATTTTGAGGTGTGAGTATCTACATTTAATAAAGAAGCGGCAGCAACTTCCCCGTACACCTACTCGAGGTGCTGCTGCTTTTTTATTTTCCTAACAAATAAAAATCAGCTAATGCCAATGCCGTGTACGCCTCTACTATCGGTACAGCGCGTGGCAAAACGCAAGGGTCGTGTCTGCCTCTACCTTCCAACGTAATCGTATTATATTGATTATCAATGGTTTGTTGCGATTGTATAATAGTAGCAACGGGTTTGAACGCCACTTTAAATACGATAGGCATACCGTTAGTGATGCCCCCCTGTATGCCGCCAGAATTGTTGCTGTGCGTGCGTACCACGTCGTTTTCGGTATAAAAAATATCGTTGTGGCTGCTGCCAAACATCGTAGCAGCCCCGAAACCGCTACCGTACTCGAAGCCTCGAGCGGCAGGAATACTGAGCATATATTGCGCTAAGCGCGCCTGTAATTTATCGTGTAGCGGCTCACCAAAACCTACGGCGCAGGCCGTCGCGACGCATTGCACTACGCCGCCGACCGTGTCGCCTGCTTTGCGTACCGCTTGTATGAGAGCAATCATAGCCGCCGCCGCCGTCGGGTCGGGACAACGTACATCGTTCGTTTCGGTGAGCGTGAAGTCTAAGTTTTCATAGCTTTCGCTTAACGCAATATCGCCTACGCGCTGCACATACGCATTGATTTTTATATCGGTCAATTGCTGCAAAAGCAATTTGGCAACCGCGCCTGCGGCAACAATAGCGGCAGTTGTGCGCGCCGAACTGCGTCCGCCGCCCCGATAATCTTGGTATCCTCCGTACTTTTCATGATAGGTATAATCGGCGTGAGACGGACGAAAGGCATCGCGCAAATGTGCGTAATCTTTACTTTTTGCATCGGTATTACGAATAAAAAAAGTGAGCGGCGCACCCGTCGTCACACCTTCAAAAACGCCCGAAAGCAGCTCGACGGTATCGGGTTCTTTGCGCTGCGTAACAATGCGCGACTGACCCGGTCGGCGGCGGTCTAACTCCGCTTGTACAAAATCAAGCGAAATAGCCAAGCCCGCAGGGCAGCCATCGATGACCGCGCCAATGCCTTCGCCGTGCGACTCGCCAAACGTAGTGACGCGAAACCGTCTGCCCAAAGTGTTCATTGTATATTTTACTGTTGCAATGTGACCGTTTTATGTTATAATAATACGAAATTGAACACAAAAATACAGCTTTTTTTGGTATTAATGCCGTTTTTTACGAAAAAAGCACAACACTGCCTCGCGACGCTGTTGTGCTTTTTTCGTAATATAATATTGAAAACCCAACGTTTACGAAGCCTCGCAATTCTCGGAGTAAGCCAACGTTTACGAAACCCCGAAGGTTTTGTAAACGAGCTAAAATCTACGCGTCTATTTTGGCATATTTAGAATTTTTCTCTATAAATGCACGGCGCGGCGGGACTTCATCGCCCATCAGCATACTAAATGTATGGTCGGCAGACGCGGCATCGTCGATAGTTACTTGTCGGAAAGTACGAAACTCGGGGTTCATCGTCGTGTCCCAGAGTTGCTCTGCGTTCATCTCGCCCAAACCTTTATAGCGTTGTACACCAACGTTGCTTTCGTTGCCGCCTTTCGCGAGGTCTTGCACCGCTATTTTACGGTCTTCTTCGTTCCAGCAGTAGCGTTGTTCTTTGCCTTTTTTGACTAAATACAACGGCGGCGTAGCGATATACAAATAGCCGTTTTCTATCAAAGCCTTCATATATCGGAAGAAAAACGTCATAATCAAGGTCGTAATGTGACTACCGTCGATATCGGCATCACACATGATGACTACTTTATGGTAGCGGAGTTTCTCCATATTGAGCATACGCACGCCTTCGCGCTCCTCTATACGCACGCCGAGTGCGGTAAAAATATTTTTTATCTCTTCGTTTTCGTATATTTTGTATTCTAAGGCTTTTTCTACGTTCAAAATCTTACCGCGAAGCGGCATAATCGCTTGAAAAACGCGGTCGCGCCCTTGCTTTGCCGTACCACCTGCCGAGTCGCCCTCTACCAAATATATTTCGGAGATAACGGGGTCTTTCGAGGAGCAGTCGGCGAGTTTGCCTGGCAATCCGCTACCCGTAAGTATGTTTTTGCGCTGCACCATGTCCCGCGCTTTTTGCGCTGCGGTACGGGCAGTCGCCGCCAATATTACTTTTTCTACAATCGTTTTTGCCTCTTTTGGGTTTTCCTCCAAAAAGCTCTCTAAGGCTTTGCCGACGCATTGCGAAACGATAGCGGTCACTTCCGAGTTGCCGAGTTCGCCCTTTGTTTGCCCTTTAAACTGTGGCTCGGGAACTTTTACGGACACGATAGCGGTTAATCCTTCGCGAAAATCCTCACCCGAAATCTGAAATTTCAGCTTCGAAAACATACCGTTTACTTCGCCGTAGTTTTTGAAAACCCGCGTCACGGCGCGGCGGAAGCCCTGAACGTGTGTGCCGCCGTCCCGCGTATTGATATTGTTCACATACGAACAAATATTTTCGGTGTAAGACGTATTATAATGCAGCGCAACTTCCACTTCTACGCCTGCGTCTTCGTCGCGGCTGATGACGTGTATCGGTTTAGCGATGAGTTTCGTGCGCGCCTCGTCGAGGTATTCCACAAACTCGCGCAAGCCGCCTTCCGAAAAGAAAGTTTCTTTGCGCGGCGTGCCTGCGTCGTCTAAATCGCGGTCGTCTTGCAGCGTGAGGTACAAGCCTGCGTTGAGGTACGCGAGTTCGCGCAAGCGCGTAGCGAGTGTATCGTAAGTATAAATGAGTGTTTCGAATATCTCGGTATCGGGCCAAAACCTAACGTGCGTACCCGTACTGACCGAGTCGCCTATAATCGCTACGTCTGCCAAAGGCTTACCTTGTCGGTACTCCTGAAAAAACAATTTGCCTTCGCGCTGTACCTGTACTTGCAGCAAAATAGAGAGCGCGTTCACGCACGATACGCCTACGCCGTGCAGACCGCCTGAAACTTTATAGGTATTTTTATCAAATTTACCGCCTGCGTGTAGCACCGTCATCACGACCTCTAAGGCGGATTTTTGGAGCTTCGCGTGCATACCCGTAGG
>JAYWGJ010000367.1:0-1684 GCA_043778315.1 Saprospiraceae bacterium
GGCGAAGCTCAATCAGCAGACTTCTGCTGAGCGGATTATGATGACATTGAAGCAAGACCTTAATATGGAGGCGATGCCGCAGCACGTTGAGTGTTTTGATAACTCCAATTTTCAGGGTTCGTTTCCTGTTTCGTCGTGCGTGGTGTTTCGAAATGCGAAGCCGTCGAAGCGCGAATATCGCCATTTTAACGTGAAAACGGTAGAAGGAATTGATGATTTTGCAACGATGTCGGAGGTGGTACTTCGGCGGTACACGCGGCTGCTCAAAGAAGGCGCGACGCTGCCGCAACTGATAGTGATTGACGGCGGAAAAGGACAATTGAGCGCAGCAATGGAGTCTTTAAATACGCTCGGCATCGCGCACCAAGTAAAAGTGGTGGGTATTGCCAAAAAACTGGAAGAGATTTACTTTCCGAACGACCCGTTGCCCTTGCATATCAATAAAAAATCGGAGTCGCTGAAACTGATACAGCAAATACGGAATGAGGCGCACCGTTTTGGGATTTCGTTTCACCGCGACCAACGCTCTCGCGGCTTTTTGGTGACCGAACTGACTGATATAGAAGGTGTGGGCGATAAAATTTCGGAGCGTTTGCTCACCGAATTTGGTTCGGTACAAGCCATAAAATCGGCTTCGGAACAAGCCCTGACCTTAGTAGCAGGTAAAAATGCAGCGCGAATAGTGCGCGCCTATTTTGATGCGCAAACGGAATGATATTAATAGTATCATTTTTAAAATTATCTTTTTTAAATTTATTTTATGATATAAATAATTGATTATCAATATTTTATATATAATTAGTGATATTAACACAAAAAATAATAAACTTCTTTTTATAATAATTACAAAATTTTATACCTTTGCGAAATAATTAAATTGCGTAAAGCGAACAAATTTCAAAACAACATTTCAAACGAATATTTTAATGGCTTATTTATTTACCTCAGAGTCTGTGTCGGAAGGACACCCAGATAAAGTAGCAGACCAAATTTCAGATGCAATTATCGACGCATTTTTAGCCTTAGACGGCAACTCGAAAGTGGCTTGCGAAACCTTCGTTACCACAGGTTTGGTGGTAGTTGGCGGTGAAATCACGGCTACGCCCGCAGTAAAAGGCAGCGTTGATGTACAAGAAATTACGCGCGAGGTGATTCGCCGCATCGGTTATACCAAATCGGAATACCAATTTGACTACCTTTCTTGCGGCATCTTGAATGCCCTACACGGACAAAGTCCTGATATACATCAAGGCGTAGAGCGCGGTGATGAGGAGCAGCAAGGCGCAGGCGACCAAGGCATGATGTTCGGTTATGCGACCGACGAAACAGACAACTTTATGCCGTTACCACTCGAAATTGCGCATTTATTGTTGCGCGAACTCGCAGTAATTCGCCGCGAAGGCAAAGTGATGAAATATTTGCGCCCCGACGCAAAATCGCAAGTAACGATTGAGTATTCTGACAAGCACGTTCCGTTGCGCATAGACGCAATAGTGGTGAGTACGCAACACGACGACTTCGCAGCAGACGAAGTAATGCTCGCGAAAATACGCGAAGATGTGGCTAAAATATTGATGCCGCGTGTCAAAAAACAACTTTCTAAACGTATTCAAAAGTTATTTGGTGCGGATATTAAATACCATATCAACCCGACAGGCAAGTTCGTTATCGGCGGACCGCACGG
>JAYWGJ010000368.1:0-15872 GCA_043778315.1 Saprospiraceae bacterium
GGAATACCGAGCGAAAGCGTGAGGTTCGCTTGCGGGTCGAGGTCGAGGAGCATTACGCGCTTACCGAGTTCTACCAATCCTGCACCGATATTGATGGTCGAGGTCGTTTTGCCAACGCCGCCCTTATGGTTCAGCAAAGCGATTATAATTGCAGACATATCTATTTTTATTATAATTTAAGAAGTAAATATATTTTTTATTATAACATTTATTTGTCACAACAAAAAAATTTATCCATGCAAAAGTACGTTTTTATTTTGTTTTAAATGAAAAAACAAGGGTTTAAATAGCTGAATAAAATTAGTTGTGATTATTTATCTACACTTGAAAAATAGCTTAACCCTACGTTTCACTACGGTTTAACTATTTTTAGGCGTTCCCGATAATCACGCCTAATTTTAAACATACACTTTGATACAAAAAAATTGATACATAAATATTATTGTATTGTAAAAATAATTATACGTTTTCAATTTCCTCAGCACTCAAACCCGTCACTACTTGAATATCCGCCAGCGTAAGCCCCATCGCTTTCAATTTTTGCGCCATCTCTATTTTGGTATTTATGGTTGCTTGTTCGGTCGCTTGCTCGGTAGCGCGAGTTATAGCCAATGCCATTACGCCTTTTGCATCTTGCTCCGCGATAAACGAATTATCGTAGTCTTTTAGCTCTTTTTTTGTCCAACTATGTTGGTCTGCGTCGGTATAAGCATCTTTCAAGCCTTCATCATCTACATTTTCGGGTATCATAGCTAATTTTGTGGCATTTTTCATAAAATAAGTCCATTTATCAATCATATTATGCAAATCATTCTCACTTTTTTTGAATTTAGGTAGCTCAATAAATGCAAAACGCATATCTTTTAGCTTATTTTCGAATGTTTTTTCATCTAATAAAGAATGATAGGACAAATAATCGCTACCTTTAAAATATTTGAAATTCAAAATACCAATAAAAACGGTCGGTTTCAACTTCGTATAACTGTCGCCGCGATTGATTTGCATAGAATATTCGCGACTTGCATAGTACAATACGCGTTTTTCGAAACCCACAGGCTCGGCTACTTGCATTTCCACAATAAACTGCCGCCCGCTCGCTTCGGTAGCGCGCACGTCGATAATACTTGATTTTTCGCCCGCGATGCGGGGCAATAAATAAGGATTTTCTATTTTCACAGCCACGATACAAGTCGCGCCTTCCAACTGCAATACTGCATTCAGAAACGACACTAATATATGTGTTTTCTTTTTATTGCCAAAAATTTTACGAAAGGCAACATCATTTTTAACGTCTGCAAATTTCATTTCTAGTCAATTTTATCAAAACCTGTATAAGGGATTAACGCTTTCGGAATGCGAATGCCGTCGGGCGTTTGATGGTTTTCGAGGAGCGTTGCTACTATGCGCGGCAGCGCGAGTGCGCTCCCGTTGAGCGTGTGTGCAAGTTGTGTTTTTTTGTCGGCGTTGCGAAAACGCAACATCAATCTATTGCTCTGGAAGGTCTCAAAATTGGAGGTCGAACTCACCTCCAACCAGCGTCCCTGCGCCGCCGAGTAGGTCTCAAAATCGTAGGTCAGCGCGGACGTGAAACCCATGTCGCCGCCGCAAAGCCGCAGCACGCGGTACGGCAGTTCGAGGTCGGTGAGCAAGCCCTCGACGTGCGCTACCATGCCCGCCAACGCCTCGTAGCTTTTGTCGGGGTGCGCCACCTGCACAATCTCCACTTTGTCAAATTGATGCAAGCGGTTTAAGCCGCGAACGTGCGCGCCATACGAACCCGCCTCGCGGCGAAAACAAGGCGTGTAGCCGCAATACCGTTGCGGCAGCTCGTTTTCCGCCAGTATCACATCTCTAAAAATATTGGTTATCGGGACTTCGGCGGTCGGTATCAGGTACAGGTCATCGACCGTAGAATGATACATTTGTCCCTCTTTATCAGGCAGTTGTCCCGTGCCGCGCGCGCTCTGCTCGTTCACCAAAAGCGGCACTTGCACCTCGCGGTAGCCTGCTTCGGTAGCGCGGTCGAGGAAGAAGTTGATGAGCGCACGTTGCAGCCGCGCGCCCTTTCCTTTATACACAGGAAACCCCGCGCCCGTTATTTTGTTACCGAGTTCGAAGTCGATAATATCGTATTTTGCGGCGAGTTCCCAGTGCGGGAGCGCGCCTTCGGGCAGCACGGGCATCGGCGCAGTCCAGTCTTTCGCGACCACATTGTCCTCCGCTACTTTGCCCGCAACAACCGACGTATGCGGCACATTCGGTATCGTAATCAGCACATCTACGACGGCGGCGGCAGACGTTTCGGCGGCTTGCTCCATCGTTTTGATGCTTTCTTTTTGCGCCGCGACGCGCTGCTTAATGACCTCCGCCTCCGCTTTTTTACCTGCGCGCATCAAGTCGCCGACCTCTTTCGAGGCGCGATTGACTTGCGCGAGCGCGTTGTCCAACTGATTTTGCATCGCTTTACGCTCGTCGTCGAGGCGCAAAACGGTATCTATTAATTCGATGCCTTCAAAATGTCGTTTTTGTAAGCCCGCTATCACCGCTTCGCGGTTCGCTCTGATGTAATTTACTTGTAACATGATTATTTTATGTGTTTCAATATTTATTTTAGGAATGATTTCTAAACCACAATTTTGACCATTCGCTTGTGCCACGACTCGGCGAGCGGTTTTTCGAAGCCGTTGCGTAGCGCGCCCAATGTTTCTACCAGTGTATCAAAAACTACGGTGTCGTCGTCAATCAATCCGTGCTGATAATGCGCCGCGAAACTGTCGCGACGCGCCAAAGCGACCTCGTTGTCGTCGTTGCGAAAAGCAAAAATCATTCTATCAAAAAAATCAATTTTGTACGCCTCGGCGATGCCGCGCACAAACGCAACCGACTTATCGATGCTGCAACCGCTCGCGCCTGCCACCGCTTCATCGACCACAAACACGATAAATAAGTGATGCAGCAGCGCGCCGTCGGCGGTGAGGTCGCGTCCGTGCGATGCCCACGTCTGTACAAACTCCGTTTGCGCGGCTTGTATAGCCGTCGCTTCGGTTGCGGTAAGCAGCCTATTTGCTTGATATACCCAGACACGCGCGGTGTCGGGAAATGGTGGAAAAAGCATTTTTGTTGTTTATGATGGTGTGATAATTGATGGATTTAAGTAAATGGATTTAGCATTTTTAGGGCATGTTGTTTTAGGCTGCGAAATTATTTTCAAATCAGATAATGCTACTCGATATTTTTTTCAAATCTCGTAGTTGAATATCTATCGCCGTGTCGTTGGCTTTTATAAAATATTTCATTTCAGAAAGCCCAAAAATATTAACGTTGTCATGCCCAGAAACGTAACTATTATTTTCTATATAGCGCGCGTCGTCAAATAATATTTCTTCTATATCGTGTGCATCTATAATTTTTGCATTTCCAAAATTATTTCTGAATGAACCACCAATTTGGTTGATAAACTTGTTGTCTTGAATTACTGTAAACGGGTGCAAAATGACCAAATAATCTTTTGCCCTGCTGATGGCAACATTATAAATATATTCTTTTGATAATAAGCATTTTTCGTGTCCTGAATAAAAATAATTATTCGGGTTACAGATAAAAAATACAATATCACACTCATCGCCTTGAAAACCGTGAACTGTATCAGCATACACTTTTATATTTTCAGAAATACCGTAAGATGTTATCAATTTATTCAATAAAATTGCTTGGGCTTTGTATGGTGCAATTAGCCCAATTGTCCAATCTTTTCCTTTCTCTTTTTTGTTTTCAACATCAAAATACTTGATAATTTCAGCAACTAAAATCGCACAATAGGTATGATACGAGCTATAAAAAAGTTTGTTTACTTTGTAAATAGAGGTGTCCCTGTCTAACGGAATATCAATAAACGTAACGTTTGAACCAATCAATTTCCTGAACGCTTCGGGCAATGCTTTTGCTTCCTTTCTGTTTGTGGCTCTGTCGTGTTTTAGAAGATTGGAATACGAAAGTTCGCTAAAAAGTTGCCCAATTTCGGGAATGCTACGGTATTGTGTATCAAGATTTTGAATGCTGTCGATTGGTCTGACGATTTGTTCGGCTGGATTAAAACTCTCAAGCCCCATCATTTTATAAATATTTTCATCTTGAAAATCAAAGGTTTCTAACTCACTATCGCTAATATCCACAACAGGCGGAATTTGTTTTGGGTCGCCTGCGATGATAAATTCAGCTTTAGGATTTGTTCTTGACAAAGCCATTAACGCAAAAGTAATGTAGTGCAATCCTGTCATCGAGGCTTCGTCAAACACCACATAATCCCATGCGTACTGAAATAATAAGTCTACGTTTTTAATATCAAAATAAGGCAATCGGTGAATTGTGGAAGCAACTACCTGTATGCTTTCCATATCTTTGCGCTCAGGCGTATTACGATAAATACCACTTTCTTCTAATTCGGGGTCGGTTGCGTGGCTTAAACGAACAGTGAGAATATCAGCATTAATTTCTATTAGTTTTTTACAAACCACATCAGCCGCTTTGTTTGTCGGCGTGAGTACTAAAAATTTCGCATCAGGATTTTTATCTAAAATCTCCGTGATATTATTACAAAGAGTAGTCGTTTTCCCTGTTCCTGGCGGTCCGTAAATGTATTTTAACGGTGGCAATGCGTCTTTAATATTTTCCCATGTGTCCATATTATTACGATTTTCAAAGGCTTTTTTTAGCCTTTCTAATAAATCAATAACAGGCGTAAAGTTGATTTCAACTTTAAACACATTGGAAAGGCGAGAAAGCATATTTTCAGATAAACTTTCAGGGCAGTAAATCAATAAATCTTGTCCTTTTTTAGATACGCCCTCGACCGTTATATTTTCTTTTCTACCGCGTCCAAAAACAAGTGAAACCTTGAAGTCGTTAGCATTTTCAATTTCGGGCGAAATATAGCTGCTCGCACCACTCAGTAGAAAGAATTTATCTTTATGCGGTTTTATACTTTGAAACGAAATTGATTTTTGTTTGGCGACATCTTGCTTTTCACCATAAGTTGCTAGTAACTCTAAATAGGCTTCGAACCAATCGTAAGCGTATTTTTGGCTGTTATTGATGTTTTCTACCAAATCAAGCCTACTTTTTTTGATTTCAAGTTGCTTTTTCAGGTCTTCAATTCCTTTGGCAAATGCTTCGTCTTCATCAAAATTAGGCAAAGTATTTGTTTTTTCCTTTGGTTGTTTTGTTTTCGAGATATTATTTAAACTTTCTATGGCATCGTCATAATCGTCTGTATTATAAGATTTATCTGCTGCTGAATTGTTGCGCTCGTTTCTACGATTTCCCCTTGCTTCCTTTTCTTCTAATGCTTTTATTGCTGCCTCTGCTCTTGCTACGCTCCCAAATAGGTCGGTAATTTGTCTTTCTCTCGAAATAGTCGTAGGCTTAAACCCGAGGATACGCTCTAAGTCCGCATCACTTTCATAACCTTCTCCTAACTCCTCAACAGTAATTTCGTTAGGTGCAACAAGTTTATTATCTTTACAATAAAGCCATTTTGAAGATTTTAATTGACGAATAAAATCAGAAGAGATTATTTTTGTTTTTGTGTTATAGGAATCAACTGCGTACTCAAATTTTGCACTGTAATCAGCGCCAAATTGAAGTATAAATTTCCATAGTATCAGCGATTTATCGTTATCAATATTCACTAATATTTCCTCTAAACCGTCTAAATGTTTGTGTGCAAGACGTGTAATAAAACCGCTTCTTCTATTACGAATCTTAATATCATTATAATTATCATTAATAAATTCTTTATTCTGCTCATTTTCTGTTATTGATGCAGTTACTCTCGGTAACTCACTTACACCTAGTTGTAACAAAAATTCTTTCAAACTTACTTGCTCTATTTCGTTTTTAATAAAGCGGTCATAAATTTCCAAATCAAGAAATTTGGTATCAGGTTTTGTTTCAAAATATTTTTTGAGGTCGTCGGAAGGATAATATAAATCTATTGCTTTGCTTAGGTCATCTCGATTTTCAGCGGTTCTATATACTAAGAAACATAAAGGCTTTAGTTTATCGATAAAACTTTGAATTTCATCGTTCGGGCATTTTTTATAATATTCAAAAAAGGTTTCAAAATGCTTAATCACCTCTTCTGCCGTCTTTTGTTTTTTATTTGCATCATTATATTGCGGTAAAATGATGTTGAAAACTTCATCTTTCAAGTCTGGGTCTTTGTCGACTACGCCTAATTTTTTGAGAAAACTATCGAGTGATTTGTGGTCGGTTTTATCGTATTCTTTTTGTAGTTTTTCTATATCAACAAATTTAGTAGCGGGTTTCTGGGCGTAAAATTGAAGCAATTTTTCAGTTGGATAATGTAAGTCCGCGCCCCAACTTACACCAAAACCTTCGTCGTTATTTTTGTAAGGAATAAAAGGCAGTCGTTCTATTTTTTCGATAAAAGCATCTATTGTATCTTGAGATTGATTTTTGAAATACTTAAATGCTTTGGCAAAAAATAATTCATCGGCTAACTCGTCCTTTTGAAATCTTACTATTGTTTCTTTGATTTCATCTGCTACTGTATGCTCTCTAACGTCAAATTTTTCGTAAAATTTCTTTGCGAGTTCAGTATTTCCCTCTAATAATTCTTTCGTTTTACCAAACAAATCCGCGTTTAAAGTTTCGTAGCCATCGCCATCATTATCGGGTAAAAAGAGAACAGATTTATCGTATCTATTCTGTTTATCCAAAGATGATACGGCTTTTCTTTCGCGGTTTAAAAATATATTTTCTTTTTTTAACTTGTCCCAATAAGTACTATTTTTCGAAAGATAATTATAAAACTGATGCAACCACTCATTACTTTGATTTTCAATAAATGTAGCGTCAATATGAAATAATATATTGTCCATATCGCAGTATTTTTTTGTAGAGCCGTCTATGTAATCTCTCAATTCCTCATCTTTTCCTGTTTGATTTCTAACGAAATTCACAAAGACCCATTTTGCATTTTCTTCCTTTATTAAATTACCGAGTTGCTCCTCTGAAAACAAGTTTAATACTGGCTTATCTTGCGCCCAATACGCATTTTCCTTCCGTGCAAAAGTACCATCTTTTGCAGGAATCAAGGCTTCTGTTGCAAATTTTTGTTTTATCGCGGTATAAAACGGTGCAAATAAATCATCTTCCGCAGGTTTTTTGTATGGTATTATATGTATAATATCATCATCTATTAGTCTTAAATCTTTGAGTATCAGAAGGCTGTCGGCGGCAAGTTGAGCGAGTTGATTAATCAAAAATTCATTAAAATTTTCTTTAACGGTCTGCTCTCTGTTTGTGTCATTATCTTTTATTTTCAAATTCTGTTTTTCGGGTACTCTTTCGCGGTTACTGTTCAATAGAAACGGCGCGTGAAACAAAAAATTCAAGTTGGTAGTATGTTTGGTTGTGAAAAAGCAATATGCTTTAGAATTTTCTACACGCTTGAGCCTTTCTTCTTTAATTTCAAAACCAACAGAATAATTATATGATAAATTTATTCCATTTATATGCTCCTCGTGAAAACGAGTGAACATATAAAATTCTGAATTGTCAGGACTTAATTTAATTCTATCGTATTTGATGTTCTCTTTGGTTTCTGTTGCGGTAATTTCTTTTTTATAAAAACTACTTTCTGTTCCAATTTCCCAAATAACTTCTTTCAAATTAGATAGAAATAAAGTAGGTTTATCTAAGTTTTTGAGTTTTTCGGATATATCCTTATATGCTTCGTCTCTCGATTTTACTTTATTGTTATCGATTTGTTCACTTTCAGTAATAAAAGGGAAGTAGAAAACGGTATCTTTTTCTTTGTTATAAGGAATTTCTATATTAATATTTTCAAGTAATTGAGGAACAATATAGTCGTCAATTTTAAACTGAAAATTTGGGTCAAATATTTGAGGAGATTTCGTATATTGAAAAACTGCTTTAAACCCAATTCCAAATTTCCCAATTGTTTCTGAAATTTTTTTGCCTGTGCGCCCTACTGCGGTAATCGCATTTATATGTCCATTCTCATCTTTATTCTCAATATCCGTAATCGTAAATAAGGTTATTCCATTATGGACAAAGTAAAGACCGTCATCTTTTAAAACAAACTTTACAGAAGTTGCTTTAACATCTTCAGCATTTTGTAATAGCTCATATATGAAATGTGCATCTTCTGAATAAATACCTTTAATCAAAACCTCCCACATTCCTTTATAGTCGGAATCTTGCGATAATTTTGCAAATGTTTTTCTCTTATCAGCGAGTTTTTGAAAGCAACTTTTTTGTTCTTTTGTCATTTTTTTGTTTTTGTATAATAAGAAAGTAAAATCATAAATGCTTATCTGCATTAGTATTGTTAAAACAAGCACACAATCGCCACCTTCACAAGGCTACCAAATCATTATTCAAAACAAAAAATATTTTCAAGTTTGTTATGGGTAGCTTTCGCAAGATAAACAAAAATTACAACACTAATTTATTCGCTATCAATGTTTTATGGGCGGCTGCATCACCGCCGCACATTTTTTGCAGGTGCGCAAATCGAGATCGCTAAAAAAGTGATTCATCACTACGGGCAGCTCTTTCACGATGTCCGTCATCGCAAAAGTCGCCTCGTGCAAAGGGTGATTGCAGCTTTCGCAGAACCACAAAAGTTTATCTATTTCGCCTGCTTTGCGGTACCGCTCGAGTACTAATCCGACCGTTCCTGCAGGGCGTTGCGGCGAGTGCGGCGTGCGCGGCGGCAGCAAAAACATTTCGCCCTGCTTGATGTCAATCGTTTCGGGCGAGCCGTCTTCGTTGATGATTTTGACCTGAATATCGCCCTCTATTTGATAAAAAAGCTCCTCTCCTTCTTCGTAATGATAGTCTTTGCGCCCGTTCGGACCGCCCACTATCATCACTATAAAGTCTTCGTTTTCGAGGTACACTTGTCGGTTGCCCACAGGCGGCTTCAATAAGTGCCGATTGTCGTCCACCCAGCCTTGCAGGTTAAATGCTTTACGGATTGCCATATTTTAGGATATAAATAATTGATTGGGAATGAATTAAAAATATTTATTTTCACTTTTTAAACGCCGCCGCTCGTGCTATCGCGTTAGCGCGAATATTCATATAAAACAAATTATAATCGCCGATATGATAGTTTTTCATGCTTTTTGGCAACACAAAACTACCGAAAAACGACGGTCGTGTACACCAAAGAATGCCGTCGTGTATTTGCGCATCTGCAATATTAGGCAAAATTTTGCTAAATTTGTACAAAACACTACCCATATTTTTTGATTTATCTACAAAAGCCGTGTCGCGAGTCCAACTCAACGGATTTATCACCACAATATTTTTGCGCTCCGTGTTCGGCTCAAACCCGCGCTCGTAGGTGCGCCAAGTACAAAAACAGTGCGTGTCGGTCGGGTTGTCGCACGGTTTTATCTGCTTAAAGTAGGTTTCGGGAACTTGTATGCCCACCACATACGCGGCAACCAACTGCGCAAAAAG
The DNA here is from genome assembly GCA_043778315.1 of Saprospiraceae bacterium. Classification (GTDB taxonomy): domain Bacteria; phylum Bacteroidota; class Bacteroidia; order Chitinophagales; family Saprospiraceae; genus JBEEMU01. The sequence goes on from JAYWGJ010000368.1 coordinate 9,520, forward strand.
CGGTTTTTCGTCAAAAAACTCGCGCAAAAGCCGCCCTGCGTGCGTAGTCCCTTGACTGTGCGACGCGATGATTATCGGGCGACCGTTATTGTAATTTTTCAGATAATACTCAAAAGCCGCTTTCACGTCGCCGTAAGCCAAATCGAACGCTTTTGCCGCGTCCGCTTTGCGCCCCGAATAGTACGCATCGATGTGCGCTTGTCGGTAACGCGGCGCGTAAACCCTTCCTGCGCCATTAAAAATAGACGCTTGATTGCGAATAGCCTGTTTATCTACATTTTTGTTAAATGTGACATTGTTTACAGGCGCATTCCATTGGTTTTCGCCTTTTTTATTGCCCAAATACAGCGTCGGATAGATATAAAATACGTCAGCCGTAGCGGTCGCTTGTGCGTCTATTATCGTCTTATTTGGTGTTTTGTCCGCTTCATCTTTTCGGGTAGGCAGAGCCGCCCAAAACTGCTCGTCGGCGTAGTTCGGCGCAGCAGGAACGGGTTTCGAATCAAATGCGTAATCGGGATAATAATTTCGTTGTTTTTGGCTGTGTGCCAACGTAGCAAATAACGACATTGTGACAAGCAACAAATAGGTTTTCATTTTTAACATTTTTTTGTTGGTAGGTTAGTTTTTTTGTTTGATAATATTATAACCACTAAACCTATAAGGTTTTAAAAAACCTTATAAGTTTGTATATCAATTGTTTATACAATAAAATAAAATCAATATGCCCTTGTCGTCACGCCTTTCATAAAATTCATAAAAGCCCGATTAACGACGCGATAGCCGCCAGGCGTAGGATAATTACCCGAAAAATACCAATCGCCCAAGTTCTTCGGACAAGCCGTATGCAGCCCTTCTAAGCGTTGATAAATCACTTGTATTTCGGGTATAATATTGGCAGGTGTGATGATTTTGGCTATCATTTGCTCGAGTTGTTCGTCGGTAAAAAGGTCGTACAAGGGCTTCAAAAAGTTAGTATTGTGCTGCGCTATCGGCAGGCTATCGTGCGCTACGCACTGCTCATAAGCCTCGTCTAGTAAGTAGTTTTTATCCGCTTCATCTAGTAATTTTAGTAGTGCTTGAAAAGCGACAAAATCCGCCATTCGTGACATATCTATACCGTAGCAATCGGGATAGCGAATAGGCGGCGCAGACGACACGACGATAATTTTTTTGGGCACTAAACGCGATAAAATCCGCAAAATGCTCTCGCGCAACGTCGTGCCGCGCACTATCGAGTCGTCGAGTATCACGAGCGTATCTACGTCGTCGTTCACAATGCCATACGTCACGTCGTAAACGTGCGAAACGAGTTCGTTGCGCGAACTATCCTCCGAAATAAAGGTGCGCAGCTTCACATCTTTGACCGCAATAGTCTCAAAACGGGGTCTGATACTCAGTATTTTTTCAATATTTGTTGGCGTTAAGCCGCCATTCAATTGCTTTATTTTTTCTATTTTTATCGCGTTTAGTTCGTCTTCGATGCCGTGTTGCAAGCCGCGAAACGCGGTTTCGGCGGTATTCGGTATATACGAGAAAACGGTGTTTTCAAAATCATAATTCACCGCTTCTAATATCGTTTTAGTCAATTGATAGCCCAATTGCTTGCGCTCGCCGTATATTTCGCGGTCGTTGCCACGAGAGAAATAAATCCGCTCGAACGAACACGAAATCGGGTTTATCGCCGCCGCATCTACAAACGGCGCAATGCTCACCGCGCCGTCCTTTTTCACTATCAAAGCGTGACCCGCAGGCAGTTCTTGCACCGTTTCGTAACGCAAATTCATAGCGGTCAAAATCGCGGGTCGCTCCGACGCGACGACCACCACTTCGTCATCATAATAATAATACGCAGGGCGAATACCGTTCGGGTCGCGCATCACAAACGCATCGCCGTGACCAAATACGCCGCCCATCACATAACCGCCGTCAAACCGCTTCGCCGCACGGCGCAATATTTTTAATATATCGAGGTTTTTACCAATCAATTCTGTTATTTCGCGGTTGCCTTTGCTATCAGAGCTAGCGCGATATTCGTCAAAAAGTAGCTGTACTTCTTCGTCCAAAAAATGCCCAATCCGCTCTAATACCGTCACTGTATCGGCGCGCTCCGACGGGTGCTGCCCCAGTTCTACCAAGTGTTGAAACAGCTCATCTACATTTGTCATATTAAAATTACCTGCGAGTGCCAACGTTCGGGTGCGCCAATTGTTCATGCGGAGGTGTGGGTGCAGCATATCGGCGGTGTTGTTGCCGTGCGTACCGTACCTAAGGTGTCCAAGCATAATCTGCCCAGCAAACGGGACGTTAGCTTTCAAAAAATCAGCATCGTCGAGATGCTCTTTTACTTTTTCAAAGCGGCTGAATACCTTATCAAAAATAAGTCTAATTGCTTGTTTATCAACGCTTCGTTCGCGGTGCATCGCGTGTCCGCCAGGCGGCATATCGAGTTTGAGCGAGAGCAAACCCGCGCCGTCCTGCCCGCGATTGTGCTGTTTTTGCATCAGCAAATACATCTTATTCAAGCCATAAAGCGCAGTGCCGTAATTGTCGTGATAGTACGCTAAGGGTTTGCGCAAGCGCACAAACGCCAATCCACACTCATGTTTTATCTGCTCGCTCATTTTTATTTTTTTGTGACAACTAAAAAATTAAGAAATATAGCACAAAGATAAGTATATGTTTTCTTTATCGCCGTATATACTTTATACAAAAAATACATTACTTTTGTAGTAAGAAATATTGTTTTCTATTTATTAACAAAAAAATTAGTTCATTATGAAAATCAAAATATCTATTGCGTTTACAATCTTAGCATTAGCCACCGTCACAAGCAGTTGTTTGTACGAAAAAGAAGATAAATTAGCTCCTACCGCCGCGCCGTGCGTCACTACCGCCGTGAGCTACAAAAACGACTTGAAGCCGATATTGGCGAAAAGCTGTACGATAAGCGGTTGCCATAACGCCGTTAATCAATCTGCGGGGCTTAATTTGGAGACGTTAAGCGGCTTAAAAGACCACACCGACCATCTTATCAATACGCTCACAGGCGCAAACGGCGAAAGTTTGATGCCTGCATCGGGCAAATTAGACGATTGTAGCATCGATAAATTTCGTCAGTGGATTGCGCAGGGCGAAAAAGATAATTAGGTTTTTTAGGAATAAGTTTTCAATAAAAACCGTATCCTTTTGCTTTAAATTATTATAAGTAAAATATTTTCAATATGGCAAAAATAATAGAACCGAGAAAACTAGTGCGTTTTGATTGGTTTATCAAAAAAATGTTGCGCAGCAAAGCGGATTTCGAGATTCTAGAAGGTTTTTTGAGCGAATTGCTTAAAGAAGATGTAGAGATTTTGGAAATTGTAGAAAGCGAGAGCAATAAAAAAGACAACACGGATAAATTTAACCGCGTCGATGTGTTGGTCAAAACAACTAACGACGAACGTGTCCTTATCGAAATACAAAACACAAGAGAATTGGATTTTTTGCAACGTATTTTTTACGGCTCGTCGGCAACTTTGGTAGAAAATATCAAGGAAGGCTTTGCGTACAAAGAAATCAAGCGAATTATCTCGATTAGTGTAGTCTATTATAATTTAGGTATCGGAAAAGATTATGTGTATTGTGGCGAAACAACTTTTCGCGGCTTTCACGATGAAAATGATATTTTAGGATTGTCGCAAGAGCAAATAGATTATTTTGGCAATCCGAAAATCAAGCGTGTGGAGGATATTTTTACGCGATATTATCTAATTCGTGCCACAGATTTTAACGATGATGTTCACGACGGTTTAGATGAGTGGATTTATTTTTTCAAGAACGGACAAGTACAAGGAAATGTACGGGCAAAGGGCTTGGAAAAAGCGAAGGAACGACTGCGCGTTTCGTCCTTAGACGACGACGATTTGGCAGCGTATAAAGCATATTTAAAATCGTTGAGTAGCGACGCGAGCTATGAGGCGCAAATGAAGTTTGACATTAAACAGGCAGTAGATGAAGCGAAAGCCGAAGCAGCCGAAGCAATAGCGGAGGCGAAAGCGGAGGCAAAAGCCCAAGCCGAATTTGAAAAGGAAAGTATGATTTTGGAAATGCACGAAGATGGTATGAATATAGCAAAAATAGCAAAATTTACCCAAAAAACAGAAGCCGAAGTACAACAAATAATTGCAAAACATAAAAAATAAAAAAGGGATTCGCATACCGCTACGTCGTGGTTATGTAAGGTTCTCCCTACGGCAGATTTGTTATTTATTTGTTATGCGATAATATTTGGATAGCAAATTGCAGATTTATGTTGGTACAATTTAATGTCATATTTAAAATCAAAAACCATGAAAAAAATCATTCAATTAGCGGTCGTTTTGGCGATAGCAGCAGCGAGTACAGGCGCGACCGCGCAAGGCAAATTTTTCACCAAAACAGGCACAATCTCTTTTGACGCTGACGGCGCAATGAAGGACGTAGAGGAGATAAAAGCGAACTCCAAAACCGCTACTTGTGTAGTAGAAACAAGCACGGGCGCGATGGAATGGGCGATTTTGATGAAATCGTTTAGCTTCAAAAATGCGTTGATGCAAGAGCATTTTAACGAAAACTATGTAGAAAGCAGCAAGTACCCAAAAGCGACTTTCAAAGGTAAATTGGACGACGCAAGTGCCGTGAAGTGGACAAAAGACGGCAGCTATCCCGTAGCCGTTTCGGGCAAAATGACGATGCACGGCGTAACCAAAGACGTAACGACCAAAGGCAATATTACGATAAAAAAAGGCGCGCCAACGGTCAATTGCGATTTCGACCTCGTGTTAGCTGATTACAAAATCGAGATTCCGTCTGTAGTAGGCAAAAAAGTAGCCGACGTAGTCAAAATAAAAATCAATGCGGGTTTAGCTCCGCTCAAAAAAAAATAAGCAGTCTATAAATATAATCTATGTTTAAATATCAATATAAAAATCTGTTTTTATTGGCTGCAATGGTGTGTTCGCACACGCTCATCGCGCAACCCGAAACAGGCCTACTCGCCGAACTCGGCGCAGACTCTACCGAAGTCGTTTATGCCACAAACGCGTTCAAATCCACTCGGGTCGTTAATTCGCAGAGCATGGAAATGCTCGGATATGGCGTGTTGGATTTTCGTATTTTGCACCGTTTCGGCAAAATGAGCAGTGGTTTTTACGAGTCTTTTGGCTTGGATAACGCCTCCATGCGCATCGGTTTCGACTATGGTTTGCTACCTAATGTGATGGTCGGTATCGGTCGAACCACGGCTCGAAAAGAGATAGACGGATTTGTCAAATACCGCGTATTGCGCCAATCTACGGGTGCGCTCAATATGCCCGTTTCGGTACTCGGTGTAAGCGGTATGACTTACACAGGCTTAAAACAGCCGTTCGATAACCCTGATATAGAGCCGACTGCCGCGCGACGCATCGCTTATTATCAACAAATTATCGTCGGTCGGAAGTTTAGCGAGCGGTTTAGTTTGCAACTCTCACCTACTTATTTGCACCGTAATATAGTATCGACAACCATGATTCCGAACGATTTATTTGCGCTTGGTATCGGCGGAAGAGTAAAAGTATCGAACCGTGTTGCAATAGTTTGGGATTATACCAGCGCGTTTAACCGCGCACCAGGCGACCCAACCGCCGACCCGCTCACCATCGGTGTAGATATAGAAACGGGCGGTCACGTTTTTCAACTTCACTTCTCCAACGCGGTAGGTATGAACGAACGCGCATTTATCGCCGATAATAACGGCAACTGGGGCAAAGGCGATATTCAGTTCGGGTTCAATCTTTCGCGTGTTTTTCAGGTTTATAATAAAAAATAATTAATAAAATATGAAAAAAAAAATCGGATTAGGCATATTAATTGCCCTACTAGCGGGCAGTTTTTATGGCTATACACAATGGACAAAACCGCATCGAGAAGTAGCCGCAGCCGCAGAAGATTTGAATATAGCGGCAACGGATTTATTTAAAGCGTTTTCTACTAACGAAGCCACCGCCAACCCAAAATACTTAGATAAACTCATCAAAGTATGCGGAACAGTAGCCGATAACTCCGTTACCGACAACGGCGTAACAACTGTTCAGCTCGCAACGGGTGATGAAATGGGAATAGTGATGTGCGAGCTGGATAAACTGACCAAACAAGAAAAAACGAGCTTCGCGAAAGGCCAAACCGTTTGTTTTAAAGGCTTATGCTCGGGCTACTTGACCGATGTGGTGTTGAATAGATGCGTATTGACACATTAAAAAAACAGGTTCTTTAAGAATTTTTGTGGGCGAAGCGCAACGGTGTGCGGGTTTGAACCCGCACCTGACTTATTTTGTGCGGGTTAAAACCCG